>JBDTBI010000164.1:0-11163 GCA_039924215.1 Acidobacteriaceae bacterium | reverse complement strand
GTGGCAGAGGTTGCGACGCTGGAAGTGCCGAACCCGCAACGGGTTGCGTATCTGACGCAAACCACGCTGAGCCTGGACGAAGCGCGTGACATCATCCATGCGCTGAAGGCGAAGTTTCCGAATATCGTTGGACCCCGTTCGCAGGACATCTGCTACGCAACGGAAAACCGTCAGGTTGCGGTGAAGAATGTGACACACCAGGCAGACCTGGTCCTGGTGGTGGGCTCGAATAACAGCTCGAACTCCAACCGGCTGGTTGAAGTGTCGCGCAATCTGAATACCGTTGCGTACCTTATCGATAATTCCGACAAGATCCTGCCGGAATGGCTGGAAGGGACGAAAACAGTCGCCGTGACCGCCGGAGCTTCCGCACCGGAGGTTCTGGTGCAGGATGTGATTCGTTATCTGCAACGGAATGGATTCGGCGCGGTGGAAGAGGTAGAGGTGATGCCGGAAAATGTTCGTTTCGGATTGCCTCCGGAAATTGTTCGTGCGATCGGTGCAGCGCCATCGACGACAGTCACGCAGTAAGAATGTCGATAGAGATTCTTTGCAGCATTTCAGTCGAACGGCCCGAATATCTTGTTCGGTGACCAGCATCCTATAGAACTGGAGCGAGATTATTCTATCCAAACCCATGCCTCGATCTCAGCAAGGAACACATTCCGTGGCTGTGCAATTCGGAAGACTGGATGCCAGTCTGGACGAGGTCGAGCAGGCGATTGATTCCTCCAAAGAATTCCTTTTATCGAAGCAGCACCCTGATGGCTACTGGTGCGGCGAATTGGAAGCGGACACAACGCTCGAGTCCGACTACATTATGCTGCACACTCTGCTGGGTACCGGCGAGGAAGGCCGGATGCGGAGAGCCGCGACAGAGATTTTACGACACCAACTCGAAGACGGCGGATGGGGTATTTATGCTGGCGGTTCGTCGGCGATCAGCGCGTCGGTGAAGGCGTATTTCGCGCTGAAACTCATGGGATGGTCCGCCGACGATCCCGTGTTGGCACGAGCGCACACGTGGATTCTGGCCAACGGTGGCGCAACTGCGGTGAACACGTATACGAAGCTCTATTTGTGTTTCTTCGGCCAGTACGATTACAACGCCGTTCCAGCCATTCCGCCGGAGATCGTCCTGTTTCCGAAGTGGTTCTACTTCAATCTGTATGAAATCTCCTCGTGGTCGCGCGCCATGCTGGTTCCGCTGTCGATTGCCTATGCGAAAAAACCGTTCAAGAAAATTCCGACAGAACAGGGCATTGACGAGTTGTTTGTGGGCGGCCGCGAACATGCCAATCTCCATCTTCGCTGGGAGAAGAAGGTTTTTAGCTGGCGTAATTTTTTCCTGTTCTTCGATCGCACGACTCATTTGTGGGAGCGGATTCATGTTCGGCCGCTGCGTTCGATTGCGCTGAAGAAAGCGGAGCAGTGGATTCTGAAACGGGTGGAAATGTCCGACGGCCTGGGCGCAATTTATCCGGGAATCCTGAATACGGTGATCGCGCTGCGCTGCCTGGGATACTCTCTCGACGATCCGCAGGTAATTCGAGCGCTGGATGAATTTGAGAAGCTGGGAATTGAAGAGCCGGGTGTTCCGGGAAAGAGCGAACCCACGTTTCGCATGCAGCCCTGCCAGTCACCCGTGTGGGACACGGCGTACGCCGTTTTTGCGCTTGCCGAAGCGGGCGTTCCCGGTAATGACCCTCGACTATTGAAGGCCGCAGACTGGATATTGTCGAAGGAGGTTCGCCATAAAGGGGATTGGGCCGTCAAAGCTCCCCGTGTAGAACCCGGCGGCTGGTACTTTGAATTCAACAACGAATTTTATCCCGATGTTGACGATTCGGCGCAGGTGCTGCTGGCCCTGAACAGGGTCGAGAACCCTCGCGAGCGGTATCAGTACGATGTGACGCAGCGGGCGATTCACTGGATCCGGGCGATGCAGTGCAAAAACGGAGGCTGGGCCAGCTTCGATAAAGACAATACGAAGATGATCTTCGAGCATGTTCCGTTTGCCGATCACAACGCCATGCTGGATCCGCCGACAGTCGACATTACCGGACGGGTTTTGGAGATGCTGGCCAGTTACGGCGTCAGCAGAGAGGACCCTCAGGTCAAGAAGGCAATTCAGTTCGTCTATAACGAGCAGGAACAGGATGGAAGCTGGTTTGGACGCTGGGGAGTCAATTACATTTACGGGACCTTTCTGGTGTTGCGCGGGCTGGAGGCGATCGGCGTATGGAACCACGAGCCACAGATTCAGCAGGCGGCGGAATGGATTCGCATGGTGCAGAATGCGGACGGAGGCTGGGGCGAAAGCTGCACCAGCTATGAAAATGCGGTGGTGCCCGGCGTAGGCTCGAGTACCGCTTCTCAGACGGCGTGGGCGATTCTCGGCCTGCTGGCGGCGGGAGACATCCGCAGCGATTCTGTTGCCAAGGGAGTCCGCTGGCTGCTGCAACAACAGCGGTCCGACGGCTCCTGGGATGAAGATGCATTCACTGGAACAGGATTTCCAAGGGTCTTTTATTTGTCGTACCACATGTATCGCAATTATTTTCCGCTGCTGGCGCTCACGACATATCGAAGCGCCAAGCAGACGGAGCTTCTGAAAAAAGCAGGCTGACGGAAGAAAGACCGCATCGCATCCCGATGCGTGGAAAGATAGATAGTAAGCGGCGAGGTGAATCTGAAATGGCAGTACCAATCTCTCAAATGTGGACGGTGGCAACGTACGTGTTGCGCCAGCGCTGGAGCGGCCGGAAGCGATACCCCCTGGTTTTAATGCTGGAGCCATTGTTTCGCTGCAATCTGGCTTGTGCCGGTTGCGGGAAAATTCAATATCCCGCACACATTTTGAAAAAGCAGCTGACCCCAGAGCAATGTTTTCAGGCCGCGGAAGATTGCGGCACCCCGATGATTTCCATCCCCGGAGGCGAACCGCTTCTGCATCCTCAGATAGGAGAAATTGTTGCAGGGTTGGTTCAGAGAAAGAAATACGTCTATCTGTGCACGAATGCGTTACTGCTGAAAGAGAAGCTGCACTTATTTAAGCCCAGCAAATATCTTTCCTTCTCTGTGCACATGGATGGACAGCGCGAGCATCATGACTTTTCCGTCGCTTTTGAAGGTGGATATGACCAGGCCCTGGCAGGGATTCGCGCGGCGATCAGCGGGGGATTTCGCGTGACCACGAACACGACACTGTTCGATGGCGCGGACCCGAAGAGCGTACGCCGTTTCTTCGACGACATGATGGAGGTTGGCGTCGAATCGATGATGGTGGCGCCTGGCTACACTTACGAAAAGGCCCCGGATCAAAAGCACTTTCTGGGTCGTGCCCGCTCCCGCAGACTCTTCCGCGAGATCCTGTCAAACCGTAAGAAGAGCTGGAAATTCAACGCGTCGCCCATGTATATGGAATTCCTGATGGGCAAGCGCCACTTTACCTGCACTCCCTGGGGGATGCCGACGTATAACATTTTCGGCTGGCAGAAGCCGTGCTATCTGCTGCAGGATGGGTATGCGGACACGTTTGCGGAATTGATGGAAACAACGGAGTGGTCCAACTACGGCACCGAATCCGGCAATCCTAAATGCGCGAATTGCATGGTCCACTCTGGATATGAAGCTTCTGGCGTGAACTATACCTTCGGCTCCCTGAAAGGATTGTGGGAGACGATGAAAGCCATGACGACGCTGTATCCGGATTCCGGTGCGGTCGATCTACTAACCAAGCCCGTGTTCCCAGCGCATATCCAGGATCCCCTGGCAGGGGTCTCGGAGGCACAGCTGTCTTCGCCGGAACTTGAGGAGACGCACGTATGACGGATTCGAAAGCGGGTCCAGTAATCGATCCGGATGCGATGGAGGTTGCACCGGGAGCAGAACGCGAGGTGCTGGAAGGATGGATTCCAGAACTGGCCAGCGAAGAGGAAATTCGAGAAGCGCTGGAACAGGCATTTGGGTATCGCGGCGATATCACGGTTACGCTGAAAACCGGCGTCCGGATTGAGGGCTACATCTTTGACCGCCGGTCGGCGCCTGCACTACATCGCGCGATTGTGCGCATCATGCCGAAAGACACGCTGGAGAAAGTTTCGATTCCGTATTCTGAAATTGCCGGACTGGCTTTTACCGGACGCGATACCGCAGCCGGAAAGAGCTGGGAAGCGTGGGTAAAGAAGTACAAGGAAAAGAAGGCTGCCGGCGAAACGAATATCGGCATCCAGGCTGAGCGGCTGGACTAAAGCAGTACGGAACCAACCGCACCCTGCAATCAACTGACTGCGGAGGTGTTCTGATCTTTCCCCCCTATTCCTATGCGCATTTTTCTTACCGGAGCCACCGGATTTGTCGGGAGCCATGTCGCCCAGTCGCTGGACGTAGCAGGTGCGGATTTGCGTCTGCTGACACGAAAGACCAGCCGTACGGAACATCTGGAAGGGTTGCATGCGGAGATGGTGATGGGCGATCTGCTGCAGCCGGAACAGCTTCGCAGCGCCTTGACAGGCTGCGATGCGCTAGTCCACGTGGCAGCCGATTACCGGCTGTGGGTGCCCAATCCAAATGCAATGTATGCGGCCAATGTGGAGGGGACACGGTCGCTGCTACGGCTGGCGCGGGAAACCGGGGTGCGCCGCGTCGTGTATACATCGAGCGTGGCGACCATGGGCTTCCGCTCGGATGGCTCTATTGTTGATGAGGCGACTCCAGTATCGATAGAGAACATGATCGGTCACTATAAACGTTCCAAATTTCTCGCGGAACAGGAAGCGATTGCGGCTGCGCGGCAGGGCCAGCATGTCATGATCCTGAACCCGACCACGCCGATAGGCGCCAACGATGCCAAGCCCACGCCGACAGGCCGCATCGTGGTGGATTTTCTGAATCGGAAATTCCCAGCCTATGTCGATACAGGTCTGAACCTGGTCGATGTGCAGGCGGTGGCGGCCATGCACGTCTCCGCACTGGAGCGGGGTACACCGGGAGAACGCTATATTTTAGGGGGAGAAAATCTCACGTTGAAGCAGATTCTGGATCGCATGGCGGCGATGACGGGTCTGCCTTCGCCGACCCTGCGAGTGCCACATTCCGTTGCCATGACATTTGCATTTTTCGATGAATGGATCACGGGCCGTATTCGCGGCCGCGAGCCTCGGGCCACTGTGGAGGCTGTGCGCATGGGGAAGAAGAAAATGTTTGCCAGCTCGGCCAAAGCCGAACGGGAACTTGGTTACCGGACGCTTCCGGTAGACGCCGCACTTCATTCAGCGATTGATTGGTTTCGCGCCCATGGGTATGCTCCCAGCGCATGAAAAAATGCATTGCCATTCTCGCCGCGCTGCCGCGGGAAGTTGCGCCGCTTGTGCGTAACTGGCCGTCGAGCACGCATTTCGACCGCGAGGGGGCGAGTCTATGGGAGTGCGATGGTGCGATCGTCGTATGCGCGGGTATGGGTAGGAAACGAGTGGCGCGCGCGCTGGAATTGGCCGAAGCGAGAAGCTCCGTCGAATCCAAAAACTCGATCGAATCCAAAGGCTCGATTGGCTCTATCTTTTCTGTGGGATATGCTGGAGCACTGCGTTCCGGGATGGCAACGAATACGGTTTACTGGCCTGCCACCGTTATCGACGCGCAGACCGGCGAGTCATTTGAATGCGAAGGCGGCGACGGAACCCTGGTGACGAGCGATCATGTAGTCCATGCAGCCGAAAAGCAAGAACTGGCCGCGCGATGGAATGCGGACCTGGTGGATATGGAAGCGGCGGCGGTTGCACGGCTGGCGCAGACGCGCAATCTGCCGTTTCGGACGCTTCGCGTGATCAGCGATGAGGTTGCAGACACGTTGCCGGACCTGGGACGTTTTACCGATGACGCGGGCGGATTTCGCGAGACCGCATTTGCTGTGTATCTTGGACTCCATCCATGGCTGATTCCCGCTGCGGTGCGGATGGGGAAACGGGCCGCGCAGGGATCGCGATTGATCGCTGAGACACTTCGCCCGATTTGTGAACAATCGGAATAAAATGAAACCTGAGAAACCGGAGAATGATGGGACGATGAGTATTCCGACAAACATGCGGGCTGCGGTGTACCGCGGCGTCAATGATGTTCGAGTGGAAAGTGTGCCGGTTCCGGCTATTGGCGCAGGTGAAGTCCTGGTACGCATTCATAGCTGCGGAATTTGCGGTACGGACCTGAAGAAGATTCACACCGGTTCGCATTCCGCCCCGAGGATTTTTGGCCACGAGATGGCTGGAGTGATTGCCGCCGTTGGAGACCAGGTGAGCGGCTGGAGGGTTGGCGACCGGGTGATGGCCTTCCATCACGTCCCCTGCGGGAAAAGCTGTTATTACTGCCGGAAAAAGACATATTCGCAATGCGAGACCTACAAGCGCGTGGGTTGCACGGCAGGATTTGAACCTGCAGGCGGGGGATTCGCAGAATACATTCGCGTCATGGATTGGGTTGTGGAGCGCGGCCTGGTGCGTGTCCCCGACCATGTGCCATTTGAGCAGGCGCTGTGGATCGAACCCGTCAATACTACATTCAAGGCGATTCACAATCTTCACCTTGCAGCCGATGAAACGGTGCTGGTGATTGGACAGGGGCCCATCGGAATTTTACTGGCTTCACTTGCGCGGCGAACCGGAGCCACCGTGCTGACCTCTGACCTGTATGCTTCACGGCATCAAGTTGCCGCGCAATTCGACCTGCATCACCCCATCCATGCCGACAGGGAAGATCCAATCAAGATTGCGAAACAACATACGGACGGTCGCGGGGCGGATGTTGTGATTGTGGCAGTGCCGGGCAATTCTCTGATTCGCACTGCGATGGATACCGTGCGTATGGGGGGGCGCGTGCTGCTATTTGCCGCCACGCAACACGGCGAAGTCGTCGTCGATCCTGCGGCGATTTGCATGGATGAAAAATCGCTCATCGGCTCTTACAGTTCTTCCGCGGACGTACTGGAGTCAGCTTCCAGGTTGGTACTGGACGGCTATCCCAGTGGTTTTAATTTAACTCCCTTGATTTCCCATCGTTTCTCTTTGGAGCAGGCACCGGAAGCAATCGCATTTGCCTCCGAGCCGAAACCTGATTCCATGAAAGTTGTGATTCAACCGTAGTAGTTACCTTCCTTCGCCCTAAGAAAATGAAGACAAAGACGATTCGATCGGACGACGATACAGATTGCGAAAAAAACTTTATGGCTGCTGAAATGAACGCGGCCGTCTTATACGGCAAAGAAGATGTGCGCATCGAAAGGCTACCCGTGCCGCATGCAGGCGCAGGGGAGATTGTAGTGCGCGTGTATGCCGCGTTGACCTGTGGGACCGACCTGAAAGTGTTTCACCGCGGTTATCACGAAAAAATGCTGCGTCCGCCGGTTCCGTTTGGCCATGAAATGGCCGGGGTGGTTTCCCAGGTGGGAGCCGGCGTGAAGACGTTCCAGAAAGGGCACCGGGTTGTATCAGTGAATTCGGCCCCATGCGGCGAATGTTTTTTTTGCCGGCGTGAGCAGGAGAATCTGTGTGACGATCTTTTGTTCAACAATGGCGCCTATGCGGAGTACATACGAATCCCCGCCCGCATTGTCGAGAAGAATACTTTTCTTGTTCCCGATACGGTTCCGCTCGACCACGCGGCGATGACAGAACCGCTGGCCTGCGTGCTGCAGGGAATGGACGAAATTGGCGTTCAGCCACACGAGCAGATGGCAGTGATTGGCGCCGGCCCCATCGGACTGATGTTTATACACATGGCGGCACTGCACAACATTGACGTAATTGCTGTAGTAAAGCACGCGGAGCAAGTGAAACAGGCGCGCTCGCTAGGCGCGCATCATGTCGTCCAGATCTCGGCCACGGACGATGTAATTGCATCTGTTCGTGCGTTGACTCCGGATGGGCGCGGCGCCGATGCAGTGGTCGAAGCTGTGGCTTCGCCGGAGACTTGGCAGTGGGCGGTAGACATGGTGCGAAAGGGTGGAGTGGTCAACTTTTTTGGCGGCTGCTCGGCCGGAAGCAAAGTAACGCTCGACACGAATCGTCTGCACTATAACAACATCACTTTGCGCGCGAGTTTTCACCATCGACCGCCGGTATGCCGCAGAGCGTTCGACTGGATTACAAGCGGACGATTTGACAGCGAGAAATTTCTGACCGGCCAGGCGCCCCTGGAACAACTGGTCCCTGTATTTCAGCGGTTCACGCACCGTAATAGCGACATCAAAATTGCCATACTTCCTGGAGACGGTACGCATGAGCGTTCCTAGCCAGCAGGATGCCGAAGGACACTCTGTTCTGGAAGCGGGCTGGAAAAAACTTCCAGCGCAGTACCGCATGCCGGAGCATACGCCGAGCCTGACGGAAGCACAGGCATTTTGTCGTGAGCTGGCCGAATCTCACTATGAAAATTTTCACGTTGCCACCTGGTTTCTGCCCAAGCGTCTGCGGCCCCATTTTCAAAGTATCTACGCGTACTGCCGCATCTCAGATGACCTGGGGGATGAGGTAGGGGATACACAACAGTCGCTGGCTCTGTTGGACTTTTGGAACCACGAGCTTGACGACTGCTATCGAGGGATTGCGCGCCACCCGGTATTCGTCGCGCTGGCGGAAACGATTCGTGTATGCAGCATTCCGAAAGATCCGTTTGCCGCGCTGCTAATTGCGTTTCGGCAGGACCAGACCGTGACGCGGTATCGCACCATGGAAGACCTGTTCGGCTATTGCCGCAACTCCGCGGATCCGGTGGGCCGGCTGGTACTGTATGCCTGCGGCTATCGTGAGCCGGAACTGTTTGCGCTTTCGGATTTCACCTGCACGGCGCTGCAACTGGCGAACTTCTGGCAGGATGTGCAGGAAGACGATCGGCGTTGCAATCGCATCTACCTGCCGCTGGAGGATATGGAGCGGTTTGGCGTGAGTGAGGAGCAGATCCATGAGCGGCGCTTCAATCCAGAATTTCGGAACCTGCTGCAATACGAAGTCGCATATGCACAGCAACTATTTGACCAAGGCATGCCGCTGCTCGATCGTGTCGACAAAGAACTGGCGGTCGACCTCGCCTTGTTCAGCCGCGGCGGCCGGGAGATTCTGCGCGCCATTCAAAGGCAGGATTACAACGTGCTGCGCTCTCGACCCGTCATCTCCAAGCCGCGTAAGGCGGCATTGCTGCTGCGAGCTGTTGCCGCGAAGCTTACGACGAGGCAGGCTGCGTGAGCCTTTCCGTTGAACAGGCGTACACGGCCTGCGAGACTATCGCACGCAGCCAGGCCAAAAATTTTTACTATGCTTTTCGCGCCTTGCCCAAAGCGAAACGCGCGGCGATTTGCGCCGTCTACGCCTTTATGCGTCATGCGGATGATCTGGCAGACGATGAGCAAATGCCGGTACCCGACCGACTCCACAATATGCAGGCATGGCAGGCAGCATGGCGTCGCGCCGCCGCCGGAGGAGCAACAGACAATCCTGTGTTTGTTGCGTTACGGGATGTGCAACAACGATTCGGCATCTCGACGGAACTGCTCGACCAACTGGTGCAGGGAACCACGATGGATCTGACCGCCCCGACGGAACTAAATGGAGAATCGGATGCGGCCATACCAAACTTTGGCGGGATAACAACCTATCGAACCTTCGATGACCTGTATCGATATTGTTATTTTGTTGCATCTGTTGTCGGGCTGGTCTGCATTCGCATCTTCGGCTATACCGACACGCGCGCGGAGGAATTGGCGGAGCAAACTGGAGTTGCCTTTCAGTTGACGAATATTCTGCGCGATGTGCGAGAAGATGCGGAACGCGGGAGGGTCTATCTGCCGCTCGAAGATCTGGAGCAAAATCGCGTGACGGTAGAGCAACTAGCCGCCATTCGCGGCGATCGGCGACTTACACAAGACGAACGGGCGCTGATGGCCATGGAAGCGGCGCGCGCCCGCCAATATTACGAGGCTGCGGAACGCCTGCTACCGCTGATCGCCGCCGACAGCCGGGCGGCGCTGTGGGTGCTGGTAACAATCTACCGGCGGGTGCTGGAGCGCATTGAGAGCGCACAGTTTCAAGTGTTCTCTGAGCGAGTGAAGGTGCCAACGCTGGAAAAGACCTGGATTCTGTTGCGCGGATTATGGATGGCTTTTCGTCTGCGCGGCGCAGCGGCAAGTCCATCGAGCATGTCTCACCTGTGACAATTCCAGCCCAATTCGTCCAGGAGGATGCGCCTCGACATCGTGGGATCCGCGATGTCGTCGTGGTTGGCGGAGGCCTGGCAGTCTTGTCGGCCGCCTGCGCGCTGGTCGAATCCGGTTATCGAGTCCATCTTATCGAACGCAGGCCGTATGTCGGTGGACGCGCATCGTCCTATGAGCATCCAGGCACGGGCGAAGTGATCGATAACTGCCAGCATGTTCTTCTGGGCTGCTGCACCAACTTGATTGCCTTCTATCGCCAGCTTGGAGTGTCGGAACAGATTCGATGGTTCAATCGAATTACGTTTCTTGAGCCGGGGTGCCGTCGGACCGTATTGCAGCCGGGCATTCTGCCTGCTCCATTTCATAATTCACTTTCGTTTCTTGCTGCCCCTGCACTTTCCCTGGCGGACAAATTTGCCATTAGCCGAGGAATGATGGCTTTTTTGCGAGGCGTCCCGAAGGACGACGGAGAAAACTTTGCCCATTGGCTGACTCGGCACGGGCAAACGAAGCGCGCCATTGAGCGCTTCTGGAATCCCGTGCTGGTGAGCGCGCTGAATGAAGACCTGGATCGGATGTCGGTGCAGTATGCAGGCATGGTCTTTCGCACATCGTTCATGCAATCGGCGCAGGCAGGATGGATCGGCGTGCCAACCATTCCGCTGAGCGAATTGTATGGTCACGCGCTTGGATTCATTCAGTCTCACGGTGGTGTAACGACCTTGCGTAAAAGCGCCGATGGCTTTTGCTATGACGACAGCAGCGGCCGCTGGCGAGTTGAATATGACGGCGGATCGATTGAGGCGGATGCCGTGGTGCTGGCGGTGCCGTTTGAGTCCCTACAAAAATTGTTGCCACAATTGCCGACGCTGGCGAGCGATTCTTCTGAAAGGCTGGCTCGGCAACTTGATGGCTTCCAGCATTCTCCCATTACCGGCATTCATCTTTGGTTTGATCGCACC
>JBDTBI010000163.1:0-4898 GCA_039924215.1 Acidobacteriaceae bacterium | reverse complement strand
TTTCTTCTTCGGCTCACATACGGCTATAGCGAAATGCGCTGGAGCCGATTCGTCGAGCGCAATCGTAGTGAACTATTGAACCATGCACTTTCCACGGCACGCGAAGCCGCCAATTTTTACCATCACTGCATTGAGATGATTGCGGCCGTGGCTGTTGTCATGGCTATGACAGTCGCCCTTGTATATAAAAGCCCAGCGGTGGCATGCGGACTGGGATCCGCTGTCATCGTGTTTTATGGTGTCCACCGGTTCCTTCTTCGTAAACAGCTTCAATTGGCTGCCTCGAAGCGCGAGCAGCTCCTGCACATGCTCCAGAGAAGTTTGGCGGACATGTTCACCTCTGGAAAAGAGATTCGCACCTACAGGAACCAGGATTTCTTTCATAATCGGATTGGCGAACAAGCTGGATTACTCGCCGCAAGCAATCGACGCGTCACTTTTCTTCCGCAGGTTGCACGAATCCTGTCCGATCAAGGCGTGGTGCTGCTTTTTCTCTGCATTGTTGTCGCGGTTCAACTGCGACATGGAGACCTACGCCAGTTGCTATCGCTTCTGGTGTTCTATTTCGTAATCTCCCGGCGCCTGCTTCCTCTAATCAGTCAAATATCGTTCTTCGCCGGTCAGATGGAGAGTTCTTACGAGAACGTTCGGATTGTCGATTCCGAACTACGCGAGTGTGCTCTACATCGCGCGCCCACCCAAACGATACAACTGCCGGCTGCGGGTTTCATCCTGGAACTCGAGCAAGTGAGCTTTTCGTTCGATGAAGGCGTGCCGATCCTGCGGAACGTGAACCTTCGTTTGCGTGAGGGGGAGAGCATCGCGCTTCGCGGCGTCTCCGGCAGCGGCAAGAGCTCACTCCTGAATCTGATTGCCGGAGTCTCCCAATCCACAACCGGCGTTGTGCGTGTGGATCGCGCAAGTGTCGCATACGTGCCGCAGGAGATTGCCCTTCTCGACGATTCGATACGGAATAACCTGCTTTTCGGGCTCCCGGAGAAGAGCGATGCGGAACTGATGAATGCGCTGGCCGCTGCCAAGCTAAACGAATTTGTTGCCGCGCAACCCCTTGGCCTCGAGACCGGCGTCGGCGATAACGGAATCTTGTTTTCTGGAGGACAACGGCAGAGGCTGGGCGTGGCTCGGGCAATCCTTCGCGGCGCTACGCTGCTTCTGTTGGACGAAGCGACTTCAGCATTGGATGACGAGAATGAAGGGCGGGTTCTCAGGAACCTTGGAACTTCCGGAATAGCTGTCGTACTTGCAACCCATCGTATTCACAAACAGTTTTGTAACCAGCGTGTATTTTGGCTTCAGGAAGGTCATTTGATCGAAGAGCCGGAAGCTCCCTGGATTTCCCCTCATGTCTCGATTGAGGCATCGCATGTGACCGTCGGCATGAAACTCTGACGGCTGCAAACAGATTCATTTATGGGTTGAAGAACCGGAGCAGTTCTTGTTGATCGTGCTGGCTGAGCGATGCGCGGACGCGCATGTGATGCACGATCGTGCCGGAGATGCGTGGCGAGAAGCCTTCCGGAGCTGTGTGACAGCGTGAGCAGTTCTGCTCGAAGATACGTTGCCCCTCTTCTACAGGCTGAGATTGGTGTGTGGTGGCTGTCTGCTTTTTCGCTGCCTGTGCGGCTTGCGGCTGGGCCTGCACCATAGCCAATAAAGGCGCAAAGGCCACTCCCAGGACGATGGTAAAGGCGAGGAGATATTTCTGGTTCATTGTGATTTTCCTTTCCAGGCTGGGAATAGAAATCGATAGACAACTCCTGTCTCCCAGATATTTTCATTGCCGGAAGAAGAGAACTGTCGGGAATAGCTGGTGAGGATTCTCGTGTTGTGCGGCAGGTTGTAGTCGAATCCGAAGTCAGTGCGCTGCGTGTTTACAAGTGGAAGACCGTCGCTGACGACCGTGTCGCGGCGGAAGGTCTGCTGCATGCGGAACACTGGCTCGAAGCGTCCAATCCAGCTATCCAGCCCGCCAAACGCCTGCGTGCGGTAGTCGGCTTCAATCCAGTAGCCCTGGGCGTGATGACCGCGCGCGAACTCAGAGCGTAGTCGAAAAGCAGTATTTGCAGGCTCCCACCAGACATGCATACCATAGAAGTTCTCTCCTCGCGTTCCCCGCGGTCCCTGCAGCAATCTATCGTACGACAGACCTATTTCAAGACGGCTGGGGGGCAGGTACAGACTGGTTCGAACGCCAGAGGAGCGCTTGGAGTTGAATTGCTCGTTTCCGCTGCGAGCGGAAAACCATGTTGCGTAGTCGAAGGAGTATTTGGGCCGCGAGATGGCTGACCCGCGCAACATTCCGCCGAGTCCGGTGCCGGTGGACATTGTTCCAAGGCTGGTGATCAGCGGACCATCCTGGAAATTGCCGATCCAGATGGGCGACAACCGCTCATTATAGGTGCCGAATGGTAGCAGGAAGCTGCCGCCGACGATGGTGATATGCGGCGATACGAAATAATCTCCCTCAAGATACGCGAGGCCGATGAAATGAGTGTGGTCGTAGCCAGGCTGGCCGTTGCCCTTGGGTGAAAAGTTCTCAAGCAGGATGGCCCGCGATTCGATGAGAAAGCGATTGCCGATAGGCGCATCCAGCAGCGGTTGAATGGTCGGCATGTAACTCGTGTTCCCTCCATTGGTGCTGGTAAAGAACCCGACGCCTCCAGAGAGCAGCGGCGTATCTTGTGCGTTCCCATACCGGACCGCGCAGAGCAGAGTCAGAGCGAAGGCGGCGAACTTCGCGGACCGTGCCATTTTGGAAAAAGTAAAGTTCAATATCGGACGCAACATAAGAACCACAGTAGCGAAATGCGCTGCCCGATGTGTCTCTGGATCGTCTGCCTTTTGTCAATTGATTGTCACTTGCAGCTCGACGCACTTCGATAACAAAGCAATGACAATCGCCTTACTTTGACATGACAATCGGCAATTAGAGGCCGGGCTAGAGTTGGGAACAACGAGGTCTATCCATGTTGTCATTTTCTTCCGTTGCCACACCATTCCAGTCGGCGGCATTTCCTTTCGAAGAGAGATTTCACCGGGTTCTGCGCGACATGCGTCTGGGACGTCCTGTCATTCTTGTGGATGATTTCGATCGCGAGAATGAAGCTGACCTGGTCGTTGCGGCCGAAACGATTTCAGTTCCGACCATGGCTCTTCTCATTCGCGAAGGCAGTGGGATCGTGTGTCTGTGCTTGAACGAAGAGACGCTCACCCGGCTCGAACTGCCACAGATGGTCTCGAATAATGAGAGTTGTTTCCAGACCGGCTTCACGGTGACGATCGACGCACGCGAAGGAGTTACGACCGGCGTCTCAGCACAGGACAGGGTAACGACGATCCGTGCCGCGATTGAGTCCGATGCTCTCCCGCGCGACCTGGTTCGCCCCGGCCACGTCTTTCCGCTGAGGGCAGCCCCTGGCGGCGTATTGGCTCGACAAGGGCATACGGAGGGATCTGTGGATTTGGCGAGGATGGCTGGAATGAAATCCGCCGCCGTTCTTTGCGAGATTACAAATCCGGATGGAACCATGGCGAAAGGGAATGACGTAGACCAATTTGCTAGAAGGCATGGCCTGGTTATGTTGAGCATTGCCGAGTTGGTCGACTGCCGTCGTTGTCATATGGAAACACGAGAGGCAATGTTGTCGCGCTAACCCAAATGAATTTCGTGCGCGCCTCCCCAGCGGATTATTCAACGCCCAACAAAGAAATGACAATTCACTGACGAACACATGACACGTCCGCTGTTCTGGTTCTTTAGGTTCAAGGTATAGAGCGAACTCCCATGACACAGCCTTCCACCTTCGCCGGTGCCGTCCACTTGATTCGAAGCGCCTATTGCGCTCGCATGTCACGAGTCGCCTTGTTCGCAATGGCATCGATGCTGATGTTCTTCTTCATCACGGAAGCCCCCGCGAACGGGCAGGCTCCGTTTGCCTCCACTTCAACGCAGAGCTTAACCCAGCCCTCCGGAAGCGAAGGCAGCAGAGTAGCGACACCGATGACTGACGATAGCGAAAACTCTGGAGAAGATCGTGACGGGCTGACAAACACTGGCGGCTTGGCAACTTCGAGATCCCTCTCCTCTGACCAAATTATCAACCTTCTGCAACAGAATCCCGATCTAGTGGTGGAGTTGAAGTCTCAGGTAGCAGATCGCATGCAGGAACAAGGCAAGCAGATCGATGCGAACGACATCTCCGATGAAATGCTCTATGACCAGATCGCCACCAACGCCGATCTCCGGGCAAACATTACAATTTTTCTCTGCGCCCGCGGATATATATTCGACGACGATCTCCAGACTGCGGCGTCCAGTGTCAGTGATGGAAGTGAGGAACCTGGCTTGTCGTCCGCGCAGGGCGCGCTCACGCAGCCTGGCGACACAAACAAACCCTTTGCGACTCTCGGCGTAAATGCAGGATCGCGCATGGATAGAAGCGGCCTGCCGGGAGCTTCGACTCAATCTTCAACTCGATCGATTCGTTCTACCAACAACGGCCAGAGGTTTGGAGAAAAAAGGGGTCATGAAGAGGTAAATGCATCGACCGACGCACCGCAGGTTCTCCGGAAGCCCACACCCTACAACCTGCAATCGATGCGCGATCTTTACACACAAATTCCCGACCGGACCGCACGGTTGAAGCGTTTCGGTTCCGAAGTCTTCGAGAACCGCGATGTTTATGCAGCGCGCGGAATTTCGAGTCACGATACCCCACTCGACGTGCCACTAGGACCGGATTATGTTGTCGGTCCGGGGGACACGCTCACGATCGACATGTGGGGCGGCATCACCAAGAGCATCACCCGCGTTGTAGACCGCGACGGCCGTGTCCTTTTGCCCGAAGCGGGATCTCTTCAGGTTGCGGGACTTCCTC
>JBDTBI010000162.1:0-5702 GCA_039924215.1 Acidobacteriaceae bacterium | reverse complement strand
ACTGGAGCCGGAGTAACGACAAGAGTCGCACTCGTCGGCTGACTGTTGCTGCCGTAGCCTGTCTGTAGTGCTCCCGCGGGCATCGTGTTGACATCCGTGCATTGACCCGTGGTGGTGCATGGCGCAGTGACATTCACCGTTACCGTGCATGTTCCATAGGCCGGGATTGAGCCTCCGGAAAGAGTCACGCTCGAGCTCCCAATGGGGGCGACGAGCGGTCCTCCGCACGTTGTGCTCGGGGCGCCGGAGATCGTCATGCCGTTGCTAAAGCTGTCTACCAGCGGCGCCGTCAGGCTCGTTACTTTTGCAGCAGTGTTATACAACGTGATGGTGAGGGTTGAATTTGCGCCCGCGTCAATGTAGGCCGGCACAAAGTTGTTGAGCAGCTCAGGCAAGTTTGCTGCCGTGGCATTGACGATCAATGTCGCGTTGGCCGATGCTGAGTTGCTCCCGTTGCTGGTCTGCAATACTCCTACAGGGAGCGTATTGATCAGTGTGCATTGGTTGGGGGAGATCCAATTCGGCTTGACCCTGCCGGTGCCGATTGCAGCGGTCTTGACGAGAGACGTCGCGCCTGCAGAGCACACTCCGACCACGTTTACCTTGACCGTGCAGGAACTGTCGGCCGGGATTGCTCCACCGGTCAACACAATGCTGGAGCCACCCGCATTGGCCGTGAGTGTACCGCCGCATGTTGTGATCGCGCTACCGGAGACGACTATGCCGCTCGGGAACGTATCTGTAAACGGAGAGGTCAGGTTGGCAGCGACCGCGTCAGAGTTGTTCAAAGTAATCGTAAGAGTTGAGACTCCGTTTGAGGTGATCGTTGCCGGACTGAAGGCTTTACTGAGCGTAGGGGCGACAACCGGTACGGCATTGACGGTCAAAGTTGCGACCGCCGGGGCTGTGTTGCTGCCGTTTCCTGTCTGGAGTGAACCCGCTGGCAAGGTATTGAAATAGTTACCTGGAGCAGGTGCGGTCACGTCTACGGTTATTGTGCAGGAGCCATTAGCCGGGATTGCGCCCCCGGTTAAGGTAATGGTGGAGGTGGCTGCGGCGGCTGTAAGCGATCCGCCACATGTAGTGCTGGCGTTGCCGGAGATATTCATCCCGGTCGGTAGGTTGTCGGTGAACGGCGCTGTAAGGGCAGCAGCGACAGCAGCGGGATTATCCAGTGTGATCGTAAGTGTCGAAATCGCACCTGCAACAACAGTGGCCGGGCTGAATGCCTTGTTTACAGTAGGTGGTACGTTTGCTGGGGCTGTGGCAGTCAAAGTGGCCACGGCTGGGACAACATTGCTACCGAGGCTGGTCTGCAACGCACCGGCAACCAGGGAATTGATAAAGCTGCCCGCAGCTGGGGCAGTCACATTCACCGTCACCGTGCAGGAGCCATTGGCTGGGATCGTGCCTCCGGTCAACGTCACCGCTGAGCTGCCTGCCGCGTCCGTGAGCGTGCCGCCGCAAGTGGTCGTACCTGGGTCGGAAACGGTTACTCCGGTGGGCAATGTATCTACAAGTGGGGAGCTTAAACTGGCAGCGTTGCCATTCGCGTTACTCAAGGTGATGGTAAGGGCCGAGGTACCGCCAGCAGTAATGTTGGCTGGGCTAAAAGCCTTGTTGACGGTGGGCGGAACAACCGTCACCCCGCCGCAGGAGGAGACAGAGACAATATTCGAATCCATTGTCACTGCACCATTCTGCGCCAGGGCTCTCCCGGAAAGTGTCGCATTCGTGGTGAGTGTAATACTTGTCAAAGCCAGAATATTCCCTACAAAAGTCGTGTCAGTGCCTAGAGTTGCAGAACTACCGACCTGCCAGAATACGTTGCAGGCCGATGCGCCATTAATAAGAAGCACCTTTGCACTGCTTGCCGTGATCAATGTGCTTCCTATCTTGAAAATGAAAACTGCATTTGGATCCCCCTGCGCATCGAGAGTGACTGTTCCTGTAAGGCCTGCCGACGACGCGAAGCAATAGACTCCCGAGGTGAGAGTCGTCCCGCCAATGTCTGTAGGAACGCCATAAGTCGTATTACATG
This sequence comes from Acidobacteriaceae bacterium, assembly GCA_039924215.1. Taxonomy (GTDB): domain Bacteria; phylum Acidobacteriota; class Terriglobia; order Terriglobales; family Acidobacteriaceae; genus JAKAAZ01. Next base: position 3,661 of record JBDTBI010000162.1, on the reverse strand, counting down.
CTTCCCCCGCCGCGACGTTATAAGCGTTGGTGTTATCAGCCTGCGCCTGCAATGCCACGGCATCCGCTGCATGGATGGATCCTCCCACCACAGTGCCGGGAGGGAAGCCAGTAACGGCCGTGCCCGGACTGACACCCAGATCTCCGGTAACTACGCTCGGTCCAGTGTTGGTCACAGTGGAGGCGCCAAGCACCGCGAAGCTCTGTGCGGTGCCTAGCGTGGGAGCCGTCTGCGCCGATGCTGAGTAAAACGAAGCCATAGTAAGAATCGCTAGAGACAAGATGAAGTAGCTAACTCTCGTAGATATAGTGCTAAACTTCTTACTTCTAAGATTGAACGTGTTCATGATCGCGTCCCCACTCAAAACAAACGTAGATGATTCGCCCGATTCAATACGAATACCGTTGCAACACGAGTAGTCGCTCGCCTTTTCACCCCTGAGCAACTACACGCGGGGGCTCAATGACATCCCTGTACCGTTATCTGCAGCAATGTATTAATCATCGCGGTAGGGGTTGCCACGATCGGTACTCAGGTATCCTCAGCTTGGGTCGTCACCGGCTTTACACCTGGTAACAAGAGTTCACATCGAACTTCCCAAGTACCGGACCAAACAAATGGCCTTGGGATTAACTTAATGGTTCGAAAACATAACCGTCTGTGCAATATTGCACACACTGAGAAATTATTAAGATTAATCGCGATTGAACGAATATTTCAAGTGGCCGCCTGGAGCGGAGCTTGAGCAGCTGAAGGCTAGGAATAAAACCCAATCTACTTCTTAGATACGGGCTTTAAACAGACATACTTCGGTCTTCGTTATGGCTTTGGAAGCAACTGACTCCCGATTCTCTCTCTGAACGTTTGCGTGGGAGTCGAGAAGCATGCACCCCACTTATTCATGGCTTACGCCTGTTTTGCAAGATGGCGGGCAATGCGGCGCGCAGTATAGTCGGAGCCGTAGGCAAATCGCATCATCGGCCCAAAGTCATTCGCGGCTGCGAGGCCGACAAAATAGAGTCCCGGAACCGACGACTCAAAATCCGCAGACAAGACTGGAGCTTGGGTAAGGGTGCGAAGCTCCTTCATGATATTTACATCCAAAAATTTCAGCCGGCGGACATCCGGCTTGTAGCCGGTGGCTGCAACCACATGCCCCGTATCGTGCTGGTGGATCTGTCCATCCTTTGCGGTCAGGGTCAATCGCACTCCCCCATTTGCCGCCGTGGCCTGCGCAATGTTGTACCCCAGAAGCATGGATACCTTTCCCTGCACGCGCTTCTTCATAGGCCATCCTGGAGCCGGCCCCAGATGCCGCTCCACAATGCGCAGTCGGAGGTCCTGGGGGAAATACCGGAACAGCCAAGGCGCGTCCGTGAAGAAACGAGATTTCCAGCCCGGGCCCAGTCCCGAGGAAGGATTCCGCATCCGTTGCCACGCCGTTCGCCGACCCGGTCCAGGCATGTCATGAAACCGAATCTGAGACGCGCGGGCCACCAGAGAAACGTCCACACCGCTTTCATGCATCAACGCAGCAATGTCGACGGCGGACGCTCCGGCACCGATTACCGTGACCTTTTTGCCGCGAAACTGGGAACAGTCATGGACGGCTGAACTGTGAGACAGCAACTGTGCCGGCAAGTGAGACAGCGATTCCGGAACATAGTCGAAATGGCTGACCCCAACCGCCAGCACCACGCGCCGCGCGGTCACGTGCGCTCCATCGTCGAGCCGGATCTGGTACGCCTCTGGGGAGCGCTGTATCTCCGCGACCCGCCTGCGATCCAGCTCCGGCACAAGCTTCGCTTGGAAGGCAAGGGCGTATTCAATAAATGTCTCTACCGGAACGGGCAATTTGGTATCGTCATACGGCGTGCCGTGCGTCTGGCAGAAATGCTTCAAGGTAAAACTGTCGTTGGGACTGGAAAGGTTCGAGGCAAAGCCGTCGGACTTCAGCAGCATGCCTTTGGGCATGTGTTCCCGCCACACTTCCATGGGAGGACCGAAGATGCCGCAGCGTATGCCTTTTCCATGCAGATGGGCAGCAAGGGACAGGCCATAGGGGCCCGCTCCAACAATGGCAACTTCCAGCGTGGAATTCATTTCGACCATCCAGCATCTAGTATGGGGTTTTCAGATCCCGTCAGCGTATCGACCCAGGATCCCCCGCGATGTAAGGTACACTTTCAGTTATCTTCCAAGCCTGCGCCAGTCTTCAGTAAAATCTGATCAGCGATTCTCCTGGAAATCATACCATTCGCCACGACATGGCTCTCCAGTACCCTGCGGTCGAGGAACGTGCATGGCAATGAAAGTGTTATTGGCAACAACCTGCCGATGGTTTGCGACTGCACGGATGGCCATGGCCTTCTCCAAGGCGGGCTGTGAGGTGGATATTGTCAGCCCTCCCAATCATCCGGCATATTCGACACGCTCCATTCAGAACCATTATCGCTATCACGGGCTCGCCCCGCAGCGGCTCTTTCGGGCCGCGATCCTCTCTTCCAAACCAGATTTAATCATTCCATCGGATGATGTTGCCATGAGGCATTTGCATCGCATTTATACCGCCGCTTCGCAAGCTCACGACCCTTCTTCCGAAACGATTTGCCATGTGCTTCAGGCATCTCTGGGCGAACCAGCGAGTTATCCAATTACGGAATCCAGAGAGAGATTCATGGCTATGGTGCGGGAAGAAGGGATTTGCATCCCGGAGACAAAGACCGTTACCACCGCAGATGAAGTGGAGCAGTGGGTTGCCCATCATGGATTCCCTGCTGTACTGAAGGCGGACGGCACCTCCGGCGGCGAAGGAGTGAGAATTGCGCGATCCTTGCCGGAGGCGCTGCAGGCCTATAAGACGTTGCATGCGCCTCTGGCTTCGATCATTGCAGCCAAGCGCACTCTTGTAGATGGCGATTCGAATTGCATCGTGCCGTGGCTTCTGCAACGCCCTCGAGATGTCAGCATCCAAACATTTGTAAATGGACCGGACGCCAACATTGCGGCTGCATGTTGGCAAGGAGAAGTGCTGGCAAGCATCGACGTAGAAGTACTCGAGACGTGGAGGCCGAAAGGCCCATCAACCATCATTCGCGTACAACAAAATTGCGAGAGACTGGAGGTTGTCCAAAAGATTGTGCGCAGGCTGAAGTTCTCCGGCCTTTGCGGCTTCGACTTCATGATCGATACCAAAACATCGAACGCCTATCTGATCGAGATGAACGCCAGGGCCACGCAGACGTGTTCCCTGCCTTTAGGCCCCGGACGCGATTTGATCTCGTCACTCTGCGCGGCTGTGACAGGACAAGCCGTTTCTGTTCCATCGATTCATCTCTCCGGCGAGACTATCGCATTATTCCCCCACGCGTTGCATGGGAATACATCGAGCGACATCTTTCAATCCTCATTCCTTGACATTCCAGTCGAGGAACCGGGATTGATACGACTTGGACTGAAGCAGCTTGAAACCTCATCTCAGGAAAAATGGATCCATCTATTCTCGAGGCTGGGATTATATCGACCTTGAAGAGGTTTCTCTGAACACTTTAGGACACAGAATGAAATATGACGTACTCCATTTGATTGGCAGCAACCTGGTAGGCGGCCCGGAAAAGCAAATTCTGCATCATGCAGAGGACATGCAAGGTTCGGACTACCG
>JBDTBI010000161.1:0-4303 GCA_039924215.1 Acidobacteriaceae bacterium | reverse complement strand
CGCAAGGGATCATCGCGTTGATTACGGTTCTCGCTGCCATTTCTCTGGTTTTTCGCCCAAAAAGACCGTAAGCGGTTCCCATCCCCCGTTAATCAGCCGGGTACCGCGCAACTCACAAGCCAGAATTGTATCGACACCCGTGCGGCCTTTGGCGTGTAGTAGGAGTAATCTCACCAATTAAAGCTGTGATCCGGATCCTTTGGCATCGCTCGGGATGCGTGTTGAAGTCGAAATGCTCAGGTTGACACGCTTGATTCTGAGACCGCTTCCGGGCTGGTTGAGAGACGGCAGATTGTTTCCGGCTTCATCTATCGCGAATCTTCCGATGCGAGTTGTTCGGCGGACGCGAGGCCCCCGGAAGGATGTGTATGAAGCTCTCCCTGTTTCCTAATACAAGCCTTGCTGCAGGCGCATTTCTCCTTGCCAGCTCATTTCTGCTGGCACAAACTACCTGGGCGGCAGGCAAGATGCACCCACACCATGCAGCCAATGGGCAGCTCGCTGGCCAGCAGGCCCAACCAGGGAACAACAACTCCTCCGTTAACCCCCTGGCGGAACAGCACGGAAATTCCGGCGTGAATCCGCTCTATGAATCGAAGGGCAAGGCGAACCTCAAGTCAAATGCAGGAACTTCGAACGTTGAGTACAAGGATCCCGAGGACATGACGACGCGGTACCGCCCAGGAAACAACAAAACGGCACCAAACTCAATCGCCGTTGACGCCGCCGGTGGCAACGGAGTCCGGCGTATGGACGGCGGTGCATCCGCCGGAGCGCACGCCGAAGCACGCGCGGACGCACCAAAAAAGAAGCATCTCGGTGGCGTAAAGTATGAAGATCGCACCATGGGCGGCCGGAATCAGACGCAGACGCATCCCTCCTCTGGACGAGGCTCCAAACACTGATTCTGAGGGTTTCAAAAATACGAAGGAGGTGATTCCCCGGCAACAGGAATCACCTCCGTATAGCTTCTCTGCCTATAGTTCAGCAGAAATCTTTTATTTTTTGGGTAGTTTGCAAGGCTCGAATTCAGGCAGCCTTGCCGAGTGCGCTCTTTGCCTGCTCCGCCAAGGCGGTAAAGCCCGCAGCGTCTTTCACCGCAATGTCGGCCAGAATCTTGCGATCCAGCTCGACTCCAGCCAGTTTCAGCCCGTGGATTAGCTGCGAATAGCTCATGCCATTCAGCTTGGCTGCCGCCCCGATGCGGACGATCCATAACGAGCGGAATTGGCGCTTCTTTTCGCGGCGGCCGCGATAGGCAAACTTCAATCCACGTTCGACTGCTTCTTCCGCGGCCTGGTACAGCTTGGACTTTGTAAGGAAGTAGCCTTTGGCACGCTTCAGGATCTTCTTGCGATACTCTTTGCGTTTGTTGCCACGTTTGACGCGAGGCATGGTTGGTTTCTCCTTTTTTGCGTTTCGTTTTGCGGCTGGAGGCAGGAAGGTCTTCTCAACCCGATCGCCTCTTCACTCGCTTTACTTGTCTGATCTGTCTCGGAAGTTTATGTTCCGGGGGCCTCGAACGCGTGCGGGCCCTGCTTTTTTTCAAAAGCCGATCAGGCGTACGGAATCATGCGTAGCACCTTAGGCAGGTCGGCAGCCGAAACCATTGCAGACGCGGCGAGATGCCGCTTGGTCTTGGTCGCCTTCGAGGTAAGGATATGGCGCATGAAGGCCTGGCCGCGCTTCACTCGACCGCTTCCGGTCTTCTTAAAGCGCTTGGCCGCACCTTTGTGCGTCTTCAATTTCGGCATTGTGGTTCCAATCTAAAAAGACAGTTTTACGACTCCTGCCAGTATACGTTAGGGCCAGAGGAAGTGCGAGTGGCCGGAGAGCATAATCATAGGAACGGGCGCAGTTCCATTTTGTCCCAATGTTGCCGTTGCTACAGTCCAATTTTTCTCTGAGGGGGTGTTCTTTCGTGATCCGTACGCGTGTGGTGGTGCTGGGTGCTGGTTTTGGCGGTCTTGAACTGATAACGACTCTTTCGGAAGCTTTCGGCGAGTCTATTGACATTCTGCTGATCGACAAGGAGAGCACGTTCGTCTTTGGTTTCTCGAAATTGGAGGTGATGTTCGGGCGGCAGACGGCTGCGGAGGTTCGTCATTCCTACCGCGACATCGTAAAACCGGGCGTGCGATTTCTGCAGACTACAGTGCGATCCATTGACCCTGCTACACGGAAGGTAGCCACCGACGCGGGAGCCTTTGAGGCGGACTTTCTGATCGTAGCGCTCGGCGCCGATCTCGATCCCGCTGCCACACCCGGACTCGTGGAGGGTGGCAACGAGTTCTATACCATTCCAGGAGCCTTCGCAGTGCGCGACGTGATCTCGCGGTTTGAGCGAGGGCCGGCGATAATCGGCGTCACCGGAAAATCGTTCAAGTGCCCTCCTGCTCCCAGCGAAACCGCGCTGTTGTTGCACGACTATCTGACCGCCCACGGGAGACGCGAAGCGACCGAGATCACTCTTGTCATGCCTTTTGGCACACCTGTCCCTCCGTCACCCGAAACCTCGCAGGCGATCCTTTCCGCCTTCGCCGAACGTGGCATCCGGTTTATGAAGGACAATCTGGTACGAGCTCTCGACCCGGGACGCAAGGTGGCAGTTCTGAGCGATGGGACTGAGTTGCCATACGAGTTGTTCCTTGGGGTACCAGTGCATTGCGTGCCAGCCGTCGTCGTCGAGTCTGGGCTTGCCGCCGGTCCATACGGCTGGGTGCCGGTAAACAAGCAGACGCTGGAAACGACCTTTCACGGCGTTTACGCGATAGGAGACGTAAATGGCGTGGGCACCCCCAAGGCGGGTATCTTCGCTGAAAATGCGGGGCGCGTCGTAGCGTCGTCCATCATCGCGCAGCTTCGCGGAGGGCCGCCTGCCGAAGCTTACCGGGGAGTAGGCGCCTGCTACATAGAATTCGGGAACGAACAGGTCGGACGCGTCGACGTGGAGTTCCTGAAAGACCCCAAACCTACAGGCAGCTTCGAGCCGCCATCCGATGCGCTCCGGGATGAGAAGGCCTTGTTCGGTTCAAGCCGCTTACAGCGTTGGTTTGGACGGTCCGCGAAGCTGGGGTAAGCAGTCTTAATTTTTATCTTCCGCCGCGCCGGGGTTCGGTCGCTCATTGGAGTGTTCCTCCCCCATTCATCGGGATCCAACGGGCTTCTTCCCCGGGAGACAGTTCAATCTTCGATCTTGCGCCTACCGTTGCATTGTGCGACCCTCGCACGAGTTGATAGCGGGTTGCGCCGTCGTAAAGTGCCGACAGATCGACCGTGAAGTGCCGGGCCTTACCGGAAAGGTTCTTCAGCACGAATTCCTTTGCGCCATACGTGTATTTCGCGTCATACAAGGGGATTGCGAACTCCACGCTGCCATAGCCGGGGAGGTGTGGCTGGATCGATAGGTCGGCATCGGCTGCGGGAGTAAAACCGAAGAGGTCTCCAATCAGTACCGACGCGTAAACGCATGGATATTCGTAATATTTTTCAGCTCCGTGCCAGTCCTTTCCATCGACATAATAAACGTGGTCCATGTCATATCTTTCACCCATGAAGTAATCGCTTTGGGCGGCTTCATTGGCCACAGTCTTAAGCTGATGGAAGAGTACGTCGTTCCGATTGCGCGATTCCCAAAAGGCCGCATCCCAATACCAATACCTGCCGGCAGCGCTTAAATCGTACGGGCCTCCGGTTCCAATTTCCGATTGGGTATAGCCGGCAATGTCAGCCGCCACGAAACTGGGGAATCTTTCAAAGGATGCGAAATTTGCATCGAGTAGACGCCGCACGGTATTTGTCTGTGCATCGGATGCATAGCCAAACAGGAGTGGAAGTTCACTGGACAGTAGATGAATGTGATCGTGAACCTGCCCGTTCCGATCGACCCAATCGATAAATCGCTGATTTTTTGTATCCCAAAACCCCATCGGAAGAGGTTGAACCAGCATGGCGGCTATCTTTTTGGAATAGCCGGAGTAGTATGTGGACTTATCTTTCCGGTTCAAAATGTTCTCCATGTTGGCCAGCAGGCCGAATGTGTGGGCTGCGAATGCCCCTGCCTGGGTTGCGCGCCCATCTTTGATCACCTGGTCTTCGTAATACACATCGGACCATACGCGTCCGTACTGGTCTGTATTTGCAATCGTCAAAGAGGCGGCATTTTCCAGATTGACGATATTCCCGTGGAGCCACGCCGTGTCTTTGGTGGCTTCCTAATAGCGCCAGGACTCTTCCAAAACTTCAATATTGCCGGTCAGCAGAAACATTTCAGCATTTGTCTTCCTGTCCTGACTGTTTCTGC
>JBDTBI010000160.1:0-7109 GCA_039924215.1 Acidobacteriaceae bacterium | reverse complement strand
CCGAGTTGCTCCAGCATTTCGCCCATATGCCGATGGCTGAAGACAGAATAAGCCGAGAGATTGTCCGCCGTATTCATGAAATGCGTTTTTGCCGTGGGCGTTTTACCTGCCCCAGACACGCCGGACTTGGAGTCGCAAATGATCCCGTGTGCCACGTCGATGCGCTTTTCCTTGATCAATGGTGCCAACGCCAGAATGATCGAAGTCGAGTAACAACCTGGGTTGGCAATCAAATGGGCGGATGCGATCTGATCGCGATGCAGTTCCGGCAATCCGTACACGGCCTTTTGCTGGATGGCATGGGCAGCGTCCGGGTCTTGATCTTCCAGCTTATAAATCGCACGATTGGTGGCTTCATCCAGCCGCCATGCGCCGCTCAGATCGATGATGCGTACGCCATGTTCCAGCAGTTTCGGTACCCACGCGCGGGATTGCTCATGTGGAGTCGCAAGAAACACCAGGTCTACGTTGTGTTTGCCAAGCGCGCTCCATTGAAATGGTTCCACCATCAGGCCGCTGGCGCCGTTGTTATTGGCAAGCTGAGGGTGCAAATCCGTCAATGCGACGCGTGTGCCGTTTTCTTCTTCAGGGCGCCCGAAAAAGATCGGTGCATGGCCGCGAAGCCGCGGATGATGCAACAGCAGGCGTGCCAGTTCTGCGCCGGCGTAACCGCTGACTCCGAAAACAGCTATCTGATGTTGTGCGGTTGTCATCCTTCTAGCAAGCCCTCCAGGCGATTGCGCAAACTGCTGGCGTGCTTCTGGTCCTGGCAAATAATCAGAACAGTGTCATCTCCAGCGATCGTGCCCAGTACTTCCGGTATAGGTTCGCGGTCGAGTGCAGCGGCCACGGGCTGAGCGCTTCCCGTAGTGGTGCGCAAGACAAGTTGATTCATGGCCTGCCGAACCGTGAGCCCAAAACTTGCGAACATGCTGTCGAGAGAGGGCAGATGATCTTCTTCGCCAGCGCCATTTGGCATCGCGTAGCCATTCGGCCCCTTATATAGCCGGAGGTCGTGGATATCACGCGACAAGGTGGCCTGCGTCACGTCGAAACCCCGCCCCATCAACTTGCGGCGCAGTTCATCCTGGCTAAGGAGGGTATCTTCACTTAACAGCATACGGATCGCATTGTGACGTTCACTCTTCATGGTGGTTGGCTCTTGCGATGCGCCTTCAAATGTATAACAATACATATGTAATGTATATTTATACATTACATATGTCAAGCCGGGCTTCAACTCGGTATATCTGACAGCCATTCCACGAGAATTTTTATTGCGCGTCACCTGTATAGATTTATCTGCCGTGCAGCCTCCCTGGCTGTGGGGAGGTATTTTCTTCCTCAGCGGGCGGTATCGCATTCGTTCTGGACGAGAACGGCAGCTTTCTGGCCGCAAAGCGCTTTCATTCAGACTTCCTTACGCCACACTGCTTTGCGGGGATGACAGACGCGATGAAGCAACAACTGGAATCGATGATCCGGCTGCATCGGGAAAAGACCGGCAGCGTCAAAGCTGAAAAAATGCTTGAGAACTGGCCGGCGCATGCGCAAAAATTCCTCTGTCTCGTCCCAATTCCACAGGGCTGATGCTCCGGTCTGATATAACGAGGCTTGCCGAAGGCAGCGGAAGAGCTTCCGATCCTCACGATGTCTCCATGCCTGGCGGAATGAAAAGGGTGGGGACATGAAGTTCGACCTGAAAACGCTGAACGATGTTTTTTTTCGTGCCTGCAACCCGGGTGATGAGCGCGTGATGCAATGGCGGGACACCACGGGCAAGTGGCAGCCGATTAGCAGTCGTCAACTCTATCAGCGGGTTCGTGCCTTTGCCGCAGCGCTTTCCGGCTGGGGTATCGGAAAGGGTGATCGGGTCGCATTGCTGGCTGAAAATCGCTGGGAGTGGGCAATTACCGATTTTGCCGTGATGGCCCTTGGCGCGGTCGATGTTCCTCTCTATCCCAGTTTGACCGCGCAACAGGTGGCTGCCATGCTGGCGGACTCCGGGGCACGAGTTATCGTAGTGTCGACGGCGCAGCAGTATGAGAAGGTTGCTGCGCTGCGCGATCAAACCCAAATCGAGCGAATTGTTGTCATGGATTCTGCCGTGACGGTGAGTCAGGCAATCAAATTCGGTGACCTGATGCCCGCCAAGGATGCCCCTCTCGATCGCGACACGGACTTCGACCGTCACGCGTATGACGTTCATCCGGACGATCTGGCTACCATCATGTACACCTCCGGCACGACCGGAGAGGCGAAGGGGGTCATGCTGACGCACGGCAATATTGCGTCAAACCTGAATCTTTCTACACAGGCGTTCCAGTGGAACCGCAAGGATTCCTGCATTTCGTACCTGCCGCTATCGCATATCACCGCGCGACATGTTGACTATGCTTTACTGTGCCACGGTGCGACCATCGCGTACTGCTCGCCGTTCGACACGTTGCCACAGGCTATGCAGGAAGTGCGGCCTACAATTTTTGTCGGCGTACCCCGCGTGTACGAAAAAATTCGACAGTTAGTATTGCAACGGGCCCAGGATTCCCGCGCGCGCTTGTCGATCCTCCACTGGTCCCTGCGGCGGGGGAAGAAAAATCGCGCAACGCTGCTGGCCGGGGAGATTCCACGGAAAACATCGTGGAAGATTGCGAATCGTCTGGTGTTTCACAAAATTCAACATGCGTTTGGGGGCCGCGTGGGCACCTTTATTTCCGGAGGTGCACCGCTCGGCCCCGATACCGCTGGCTGGTTTCTGGACGCCGGGATTCGTATCCAGGAAGGCTATGGATTGACGGAAACTTCACCAGTTGTCGCGCTGAATACGGATCTGCCCTGCCGTTTAGGGAGCATCGGCAGAGCTCTTGAAAACGTGGGGGTTAAGCTCGCCGCGGATGGAGAGCTTCTGTTGTGCGGCCCTTCCGTTTTCAAAGGCTATTGGAACAAGCCGCAGGACACGGCTGAGGCCTTCGATCCGGAGGGCTGGTTCCGCACTGGAGATATAGCTCGCATGGACGAGGATGGGTTCCTCTTTATCACCGACCGGAAAAAGGACCTTATAAAAACCTCCGGGGGAAAGTTCATCGCACCTCAGCCAATTGAAAACCAATTGAAGGCGGACCCGCTAATCGGCAACGCGGCGGTTGTGGGGGACAGAAAGAAATTCGCCTCCGTGCTGATTTCTCCCAATTTCACAGCCCTCGAGGCGTGGGCGCAGGAGAAGGGAATAGCTGCGAAAGACCGCCCTCAATTGGTATCAAACCCGACTGTTCTGGCCGCCTATCAATCGATTGTCGACCGTGTCAATGCTACGTTGGCCAGCTTTCAGACTCTGAAACGCCTGTGCCTGGTTGCCGAGGAATGGACGATCGACGGCGGCGAGTTGACCCCCAGCATGAAGCTGAAGCGGCGTGTTGTCGAAGAGCGCTATGCTGCGGAAATTGAACGCTTGTACGAAGAAGAACCCGCCTCGTATCGCGATTGAAAGATCCAACGGGCAAACAGACTGGCTGCCGCCGGTGGTGTCCTCGGGGAAGTAAGGACGATGCGCCTGCGAAACAAAAGTACAATTTAAGTGCAAACAAAATCAGCAGTTAAAGGAGAGAGCATCATGCGGGTTGGAATTTTAACGGGGGGCGGGGATTGCCCCGGCTTAAACGCGGTGATTCGTGCGGCGGTGCGCAAGGGCATCTTCCATTATGGAGATGAGTTTGTCGGCTTCCGGGAAGGCTGGCGGGGCGTTTTGGAAGACCTGACCATGCCACTGACTATCGATACCGTTTCCGGAATTCTGCAACTGGGCGGCACGATTCTGCACACCTCGCGCACGAATGTCCGCAAAAAAGAGGGTGGCATCGAGCAGTGCATTGAAACCATCCGGCGTAACAAGCTGGACGCGCTGATCACCATTGGCGGAGATGACACACAAGGCGTCGCCAATGCCCTGATCGAAAAAGGCGTACCGTGCGTCGGCGTTCCCAAGACAATCGACAATGACCTGTACGGTACGGATGTCTGCTTTGGGTTCGATACTGCGGTTAGCATCGCCACGGAGGCCGTCGACCGGCTGCACTCCACCGCTGAATCGCACAGCCGGGTGATGGTGGTTGAGGTCATGGGTCGCGGTGCCGGTTGGATTGCGTTGTATAGCGGCATTGCGGGCGGCGCCGACGCGATTCTGGTGCCGGAGAAGCCTATCGATCTGGATGAGGTGATCGGTCAGATTCAGGCGCGTCGCGCACGCGGAAAGAACTTCAGCATCGTCGTGGTTGCAGAAGGGGCCAAGATGCCTGCCAGCGGTGGGCTTGCAACCCATGGCAACGAGAAGGACGAATTTGGCCATGCCCGGCTGCTCGGAATCGGCCAGTACGTTGCCGATGAGATCGAGAAGCGAACTGGCCTGGAGACGCGCTCCGTGAATCTGGGGCATACCCAGCGCGGTGGCACGCCCACGGCGTTTGATCGAATGTTGTCTACCCGCTACGGTTCGGCTGCCATTGACCTGGTGCATCAGGGCAAATTCGGCCGGCTGGTCGTACTGCGTGGTACAGAAATTAGCGATATCCCGCTGGCAGATGCAATTGCCAAAAACCGCACTGTTGGTGACGATTTGCTGGAGCTGGGGCGCGGATTGCAGCCTGTATTGAAGAAGATCCAAGTCTAGGTGGTTTCAAAACAGGTCAGCCCGTGGGTTGACCTGTTTGTTTTCAACGTTATAGATCAGAAGTCATACGAAACTCCACTATTCTTCGAAGTGAGAATCAGTTTGAGCGATAACCCAATTAGCAGGGGTCAGCCGACATACGACCTCACCATATAGGGCTTTTCTCGGAGTTTTCCGGTGGCTCTAGGAGATCAAACACTGCATTCGACAAATGGCCTAAAAAAGAGGTTGAAATCCGTAAAAAAACGGCTTATAACCAAAATCCCAAGCTGTAGTGAGAGCTCTCAAACAGAAACTTCTGGAGAAAACATGACAGGTTCCCTTCGCAGAAAAGTTCCGGATCCAGAAGCCTCGAGAGATGCGGCAAATCCAACCGCTGTGCACCCAGCCGGATTGACGTTTGCGAGCAGTGCAAAACCGCTGGCGACCGAGCGGCGCGCCTCCTGGGAAGCGCGCGAGGTCATGGACATTCGTCAGGCGGCCGAGTATCTGGGGATTAGCTCGGACAGCCTGTATAAGTATGCGTCGGAAAACGTGATTCCGGCCTTTAAGTTGGGCAATCGCTGGCGTTTTAAGCGTTCCTTGTTGGACGGCTGGATGGAGCACCAAAGTTTACTTGGTTCTGTGGCGACAGTTGAAGGAAGAGTGAAGCCTAGACAGAAAAAGCCCGTCAGCCGGGTTCGCTGATCGCGCCAGAGAGACTCGTACCCGCTCAAACCGCAGAAAACCACCGCAATTCGTCCCCAGTTATCCACCCTTCCACAGCTCCTGCCTCAATCTGCACCATTCCTGCGCCTTGCGAGGCCAAGCCAGGAATCCTACACTAGCTGATCTGGAAGAAGTTCGACTGCTGGCGGTCTCGAAGGCGTCCAAAGTGTGCTTTCGGGGTCTACTCAGCTCCTGCAGCCGGGTGTGGGTGGAACAGCGAATTCCAAACAGAATACAATAAGTAGTGGTATTGGCTTGACAGACACAACCAAGAGCGGTACTTTCCCTCTACGGGCTTTGGCAGGCCGTAGTTTCGGTTGAAATACCGAATCATGACAATGGAACGACAAGGCGGTCACTGAGCAGCCTCCTTTGTAGAGGTTTCGAACGTTTTTCGTATCATGGCGCGTGCCGCCGTAGCAACATCCGCAAGCTTTGAAGTAGAAGCCAGAAGCAGGCTTGAAGACAGATACATGCAGGTTCGGCATCCCACGCAATAGGGACCGAGACCGGCTTAGACATTCACTATAGGAGATATCCCCATGGCCGAAACTACCAAAACACAAACCGCTGGCGCAGCCGGCAATGCTGCCCAAACCGCATCGAGCTCCCGCAATGGTTCCAGTCCGACTGGAACGCAGACCGGGCTGAAATTTGAGCGGTTTTTTAGCCATTCGGATAGTTCGCCTTACGACGAAATACAGTGGGAGCGACGCACCGCTTCCATCGTAGATTCCAAAGGCGGCACCATCTTCGAGCAGAAAGACGTCGAGGTCCCCGCGGCCTGGTCCATGACCGCGACCAATATCGTGGCCAGCAAGTACCTCCACGGCCAAATCGGTACTCCCGAGCGGGAGTCCGGCGTACGTCAACTGATTTCCCGCGTTGCTGAAACCATTCGTGATTGGGGTATGGCCGGGGGCTACTTCCGCACGCCGGAAGATGCCGCCATCTTCCATGACGAACTGGCCCATATGCTGTTGCACCAGAGGGTGGCCTTCAATTCGCCGGTGTGGTTCAACGTAGGTTGCGACCGCCTGGAGCCCAATTCCGACGCCCAGAACTGGCATTGGAACCCGCATACGTGCGCTGTGGAGTTCTCTGTAACTGGGTATCGGAATCCGCAGTGCTCGGCCTGCTTTATCAACTCCGTGAAGGACTCGCTCGATTCCATTTTGACGCTGGCGAAGACCGAGGGTATGTTGTTCAAGTGGGGATCGGGTACGGGAACGAACCTGTCGACCATTCGCGGATCAACGGAGGTGCTGTCCGGTGGCGGCACGGCTTCGGGTCCGTTGAGCTTTATGCGTGGCTTTGACGCTTTCGCCGGTGTGATCAAGTCCGGAGGCAAGACGCGCCGCGCGGCCAAGATGGTCATCCTGAACATCGATCATCCGGACATTGTCAATTTCATCGAATGTAAGTCGAAAGAAGAAGCCAAGGCCTGGACGTTGATGCGCGCCGGTTACGATGGGTCGGGCCCGGATTCCGAGGCGTTTACCTCGATCTTCTTCCAGAATGCAAACAATTCAGTGCGCGTCAATGACGAGTTTATGCGCGCAGTCCAGAACGATGCCGAATTTTCTACGCGTGCGGTCAAGGACGGCACTCCGTTCAACACCTACAAGGCGAGCGATCTGATGCATAAGATCGCGGAAAATACCTGGCACTGCGGCGATCCTGGGATGCAGTACGACACCACCATCAACAAGTGGCATACATCGAAGAACACGGCCCG
>JBDTBI010000159.1:0-2862 GCA_039924215.1 Acidobacteriaceae bacterium | reverse complement strand
TCTAGGCAGAGCTTCCGCGCTCGCCGAAAGCCCAATCAGCTTGCGCAGCCCTGCGGGCATTTGTTCGGTGAGGTGATTTTCGCCTTGCGACAGTTGGCCGCCGCGATATCCCGTCCACGATACTAGCCCAACGGTGGCCAGCAGCCATAACGTGTAGATCAAATCCAAACGCGTGCTACGGAAATAGCCGCGCAACATCCAGCACAGCCAACACGAGGCGGCAACGGATATTCCACCCCACATGTGCTGAGTGACCAGTCGTCCCGAATACCCGCCACTCCGAGCCAGGCACCATCCGAGGGTTGCAGCCACCAGGCTGCTTAACGTTGCCAGCACCAATATGAAATCAACCGATGCGCTCAAGTGGGGAAGACGGCCTTTCCTCCCGGCCAATTCCAATACGGGTACCAGGAGGATGAGCGCAATCGGAAAATGTACGGTCAACAGATGGAAGCGACCGACAAATTGCGCCCACGTAGCGCGATCCAGCCCGTCCGGCGGAAAAAAGATGAACAAGGCGGACAGTAGCAAAATTGGCGCAAGCGTAAGAAGCCCAAGACGAATCCGTAAGGGTACCCGGCTGACCGAAAATGTCATGCAGTCAGGTGGCCTCGACAGTGGAAAGAAACGCAGCTGGCAGACTGAATCAAGCCAAAACCTCCGCCACAACTCGCGCTGGTTTCACACTCGTGAGTTTTTGCTCCAGCCCCTGGAAGGAATAGCTGAGCTTATGATGATCGAAGCCCAACACGTAGAGCATGGTTGCGTGAAGATCGCGAACTTCCACAGGATCCTTCACAATCTCATAGCCCATCGCGTCGGTTTCTCCGTGGGCCATGCCTGGTTTAATCCCGCCTCCGGCCATCCAGATGGTGAACGCGCCCGGATTGTGGTCGCGGCCAATAAACTCCATGACCTGACCATTGCGATTTTCCCGCATCGACGTGCGTCCGAATTCGCCGCCCCATACCACCAGCGTGTCCTCCAGCATGCCACGCTGCTTCAGGTCCGTCAGAAGCGCCGAAACTGGCTGATCGGTTTCGCGGCAGCGATCCGCAAAACCAATATTCAGGGAATCACCAGCTGAAGTTCCGTGGTCGTCCCATCCCCAGTGATAGAGCTGAATAAAACGAACGCCACGCTCCGCTAGGCGGCGCGCCACCAGACAATTGTTGGCAAAACTGGATTCACCTGGTTTTGCGCCGTAACCTGCAAGCACAGCGGCGGGTTCTTTGTTGATATCCATAGCGTCCGTCGCATCCATTTGCATACGGAACGCCATCTCGTATTGGGCAATCCGCGTGACAGTTTCAGGATTGCCGAACTCAGCATAGGTTTGCCGGTCGATTTCGTCCACAGCATCCAGCATGCGGCGACGCAAAGCGCGGCTTACGTTTGGAGGATTTTCCAGATACAGCACAGGCTCGCCGTGGGAGCGGCATTGCACGCCCTGATACACACTGGGCAGGAAGCCAGAGCCCCACAGTTGTTTGCCGCCATCCGGCTGGTGGCCGCCCGACACCAGTACGATGAAACCCGGAAGATTCTGATTCTCCGTGCCGAGTCCATATACTACCCAGGAGCCGGCCGACGGATAGCCTAGGCGAGGATTGCCAGTCTGCATGAGTAACTGAGCCGGCGCGTGGTTGAACTGATCCGTGCGCATCGATTTGATAAGGCAAAGGTCGTCAATATGTTTTTCAAGATGCGGCATGCGATCCGATATCCATTGGCCGCTTTCCCCCGACTGATGGAACGGATATTGTGCGCCCAACAGCTTGGGGACGCCACTGATAAACGCAAACCGCTTCCCCGCCAGGAATGAAGCCGGGCACGCCTGACCGTTGAGCTTGGTCAATTCAGGTTTGTGATCAAAAAGTTCCAATTGGCTCGGCGCACCCGCCATGTGCAAATAGATGACCCGCTTTGCGCGAGCCGTAAACTCGGGAGCCAGAACTGAGAGTGGACTGGAAGGATTGCGTGTGAAATCGAGTCGCGGCGTTCCGTCGACCCCAAGTGCGGCGGCGTTTGCCTGGGGGACAAATTGCGATGCCAGGGTACCCAAAAACATTGTGCCCACGCCTGCTGTGAAACTGCGCAGAAAGTGGCGGCGAGTTTGCGCCTGCAAGAAGGCGAACTTCTCTGCCGGATGCATTTCTCGAGTACATTCAGCCTTGATCGGATCATTCTTATCGCACTTATCGCTAATTTCGGAATCGGACATAATAGTTACCTCACGAGAGCGGCATCGAGATTCAACAGGACGCTGCCCACAGAGGTGAACGCATCGAGTTCCCTACTCGAAACTTCCCTGCCCGATGATTGTTCAGGCAGTTGCATGCTTACTTTCATCAATACCGGCGGCTTTGTCATTGTAAGGGCCTGCTTATAGAACGCGCGCAGCACGGTCATCTCCTGAGGGGTGGGATCGCGAGACAATACCAGGCGTGTTTCATAAGCGAGCCGAGCATCCAGAATTGAGTCGGCACTGGAGACGCCGGATGTATTTGCGCCGGCTTCCTTCATCACCCGTCGCGCCAGCGCCTCGGAGGCTTCCTCATACACCGGATCGTTCAGCGTCACCAACGCTTGCAAAGGAGTGTTTGTCTGTATGCGCCGTGGAAGACTCGTATCGCGATCCGACGCGTCAAACATGAGTAAGCTGGGGTAGCCGCTGGTGCGCTTGATGAAGGTATAGATGGCGCGTCGATACCGGTTCGGACCCGTCGCATCAATCCACTTCGCGTTGTTATAAACCGAATTCCAAACCCCTTGGGGCTGGGGCGGCATAACCGGAGGCCCTCCCATAGTTGTACTCAAGAGACCGCTGGCCAACAGAGCTTGATCGCGCACCATCTCTGC
>JBDTBI010000158.1:0-10190 GCA_039924215.1 Acidobacteriaceae bacterium | reverse complement strand
TGGATAATGTCGCGCGCTTCGTCCAGGCTCAGCGTAGTTTGCGTCAGATACGCAACCCGTTCCGGGTTCGGCACTTGCAGCGTCGCAACCTCTGCTACCGTGGAAACCACCTGCGTTTCCTCTGGAGCCTCACCCAGCGTACCTTCGATCTCGTCATGATCCCGATGACCGATCAGCACCAGAGAATAGCCCTGGCGGGCGAACTTGACGGCTTCAAAGTGCACCTTGGTTACCAGCGGGCAAGTTGCGTCAATGACTTTCAGGTTGCGCTGCTTGCTGATTTCCCGCACTGCCGGTGATACGCCATGGGCGCTGTAGATGACACGGGCTCCTTCCGGAACCTCGTCGATATCATGGACAAAAATCGCGCCCTTTTCCGCCAAATCGTTCACGACAAACCGGTTATGCACAATCTCGCGACGAACGTAAATGGGCGCACCAAACGTCTCCAACGCAATCCGTACCACATCGATCGCCCGCACAACGCCAGCGCAAAATCCACGCGGTTTCAGTAAAAGGATGCGGCGGTCGGTAGCAGGGGAGGCGGGAGCGGGGGTTACGTCCTGGGCAATCACAGTCACCCTGCTAGTATACCTTTCCGTAACCGGATCGGCCAGTCAAAACCGTCATATTTTGCACCGAGTTTGCAGCAAATAACGCAGGAGTGAAAGCGTAAATTCAATCGCTTGTCCGACGTCACTGCCCGCTCGTCTGCAACATCTGGTCGGCGTGTTTCAAGGATGTCTCCGTCACTTTTGCGCCGCTCAACATGCGGGCAATCTCCTGGCGCCGTTGCTCCTTCGACAGCCGCCGCACATCTGTTTTCGTGCGCCCCGCGTGCTCCTGTTTTTCGATCAGATAATGCTGATCGGCAAAGGCGGCAATCTGGGGCAAGTGCGTAATGCACAGCACCTGCTGGCCGCGCGCCAGCGTCTTGAGTTTTTGACCGACAGCCTCCGCCGCGCTGCCGCCAATGCCAATATCAATTTCATCGAAGACCAGTGTGCGCGGCAACTGCGTCCGCTTCTTCCCTTTCGCAGCCGACGCGTTTGCGCTTTCTTCCACGCTCACCTTCAGCGCCAGCAGCACGCGCGACATTTCTCCACCCGAGGCAATCTTGTCCAGCGGCTTCAAGGGCTCTCCCGGATTGGTCGCAATTCTGTATTCGATGGCGTCCCAGCCGTGCGCAGTCCACGCAGTCTCTTCACGTTCCGCAGTCACGGCAATCTCAAACCGCGCTTTCATGGCCAGCTGATGGATTTCTGCCTCAGTGCGCTTCGCGAGTCGTTTGGCGGCCGCAGTGCGGTGTGCGGTCAGCGCATCCGCGGCCGCAACATACGCCTTGGCGGCGTCCACTAGTTGCGCGTTTACGTCCGCCAGCAACTGGTCACGATTTTCAATTTCGTCCAGCTTGGCACGCACCTGTTCTCCATAGGCCACCACCTCGGCCACGCCGGTGCCGTACTTGCGCTTCAGCCGGTCAAGCAACGCCAGCCGATCCTCGATCTCGTCCAGCCGCTCCGGAGATGCCTGAATCTTTTCGGCGAATTCCCTCGCCTGCTCCGCCAGGTCGCCCACCGTGGCCCGTGCCGCTGTCAATTGCTGTACCGCTTCTTCCCAGCGCGTGTCATAGCGCAGCAGCTCTTCCAACTGCTTCAGTCCGGCGCGTAGCGCAACTTCCGCGGACGTGGCCGACTCATACAGCACATCATGCGCGCCCATGGCGGCGGCGTAGAGTTTTTCCGCATTCGCCAGCACGCGCTTTTCCGCGGTCAGTGTTTCCTCTTCTCCCGGCTCGAGTTGCGCCTGCTCAATCTCCCGCGACTGAAAGCGCCATAAATCGGCCATGCGCAGCCGGTCCTGCTCATCGCTCTGTAAGGATGCCAGCTTGTCGGAAAGTTCGCGCCATGCAGCGCAGGCCGCGTGGACAGCCTCGGTGGAAATTGCGGCACTGCGATCTAGCAGGCTACGCTGCTGCGCCTGATCGAATGCCCCCAGCGTATCGCTCTGCGCATGTACCAGCGCCAGTTCCGGCGCCAGCGCTCGCAGCACCGATACAGTCGCTGGCTGATTATTAACAAAAACCCGGGCCTTCCCGCTGCTCATTACCTCGCGCCGCAGAATAATTTCGTCTCCTGCCGCATCCAGCCCATTGGCGTCCAGAATGGCCAGCGCCCCCGGCGTTGCCTCGAACACGCAGGCAACCAAAGCTCGCTCCGCCCCATGGCGCACAATTTCCGCCGACGATTTTTCTCCCAAAAGCAGCGCCAGCGCGTCTATAAGGATGGATTTGCCCGCGCCTGTCTCACCCGTCAACAGGTTCAGACCCGGTCCAAAGACAACGGTTACGTTGTCCACAACGATGTAATTTTCGGCACGCAGTTCGAGCAGCATGGGACTCCGGACTCGAGCGCAGCATACCATGAATCCAGTTAGCAACCCACGAATCCATATCACGGCTTGGAGCAACCGGAAAGCGCGGTACACTCAATCTAACTATGAACGTATTGTCCGTTCTACTCCTCTTTTTTCTTCAAGCCCCCGGTGCGGCGGATCAAACCCAGGTGGCGCAACCGGTCAGCGGCAACGCCCTGGTGGACCTGGCCCACAACCTTGGCCCCGTCGCCATCGCAGTGCTGGTGATCCTGCTCATCGGCAGTCTGCAATCGTGGAGCATCATTCTAGGGAAATCGTCGGCTTTCCGCAGAGCCGGTGCGCAGACCAAACGATTTTTGCGCGCCTTCCAGAAAGCCGAACGACTGCAGGATATTGCCTCCGTTAGCGAGCAATTCAAGCCCAGCCCTCTGGTTCAGGTCTTCGACGAAACCTATGAGGAATATCGCCATCAGATAGACACCAGCGGCGAGATCCGTAGCGTCAAGGCACTCGAGCGCGCCGCCCAGACGGCTGCCAGCGAGGCGCTTACTTCCCTGGAAAGCCGCATGACGTACCTGGCAACAGTGGGGAACGTGGCAACGTTTATCGGACTGTTTGGAACCATCATGGGCATCATCGATGCATTCCACGGTCTGGGAACTTCCGCCGGAGCCACCCTGCGCGCAGTCGCGCCCGGCATCTCGGAAGCCCTGGTCACCACCGCCGCCGGCATCTTCGTCGCCGTACCCGCGGTCATGGGATACAACCAACTCACCGGCCGCCTGCGGGAACTGGGAGCGCGACTGGACGACTTCGCACGCGAGCTGCTGAATACGATGGAGGAGATTCAGGCCGCGCCGGTGCAGCCTCCTCCGCCAGAGGAATACCCGCGTCAACGAGAGGTTCCTCGTGGCCTACACCGCTAAAAACGGCGCCACGCAAACGGCGCTGTCCGATATCAACATCACGCCGCTGGTCGATGTTGTGCTGGTGCTGCTGGTGATCTTTATGATTACCGCGCCTGTGTTGCAGTCCGGCATTGATGTCAATGTGCCGCGCACCAGAACGGTGAAGCAGGTCACGCAGCAACGCACCGTGGTCACTATCGACAGCCAGCAGCGCGTGTATCTCGATGACAAGCCCGTGAACGTCAATGATCTTCCCTCCCTGCTGCGGGAGAAGAATGGCAGCAATCCGGCGAACCGTGTCATCTACCTTCGCTCCGACGAAAAGGTGCCGTTCGGCGCTTTTGCCTCGGTCATGGATGCTGTCAAGCAGGCGGGCATTACCAACATCAGTATTGTGACGCGGCCCATACAAAGTCGATCTGAGCCATAAGAAATAAAGCAGATCTAAGCCCTAAAAAATCAAGTAGATCTAAGCCGTAAAAAATAAAGTAGATCTAAAGTCTTAAAAACGATGCCATACATTCATGAAACATGGAACCAGCGCGAACCCGTTGTCGGTTCCTGGTTTGGCTCGTTCGCACTCCATCTGGGGTTGGGCGCGGCGATCGTGCTGTCCATGTATCTGCACGTATTCCATGAGAATCGCTGGGGGCAGATCAGCACCGGGCCTACCATCAACGCCACTCTGGTTTCCTCGGCTCCTTCGCTGCCCTTGCCGAATCCGCAGATCACAAATAACACCGTGCTGGCAACGCAGACTCCCAGTCCGGCTCCCTTGCTGCCAGAGCCCAAAGCGGCGGCAATCCCGGATGAAACCGCCATTCCCATCAAGGCCAGGCAGCAACACATCAAGAAGGTTGCCCCGAAAGAAACACCCAAGCCTCCGAAATATGCGCAACCGCAGAAGGAGCAGCACCGCGCTACTTATGGCGAGGCCGCCCCGTCCAGCGTTCCCATGTCCACTCCCAGCTCCCAGGAAAAGAGCGTGGTGGTGCAGAATGGCGATTTCGGTTCCCGCTTCGGCTGGTACGTAGACATGATTAAACGGGCGGTCGCGCAGAACTGGTATAGCCAGCTCGCCGATCCGAAAGCATCAATGGGACACTCGGCGATCGTCACCTTTGAGGTGCATCGCGACGGCTCTCTCAGCAACCCCCGCATCGCGCAATCGAGCGGCGTGCCATCACTCGATCTCTCCGCGATTCAAGCGGTGGAGCGCGTGGGCTCGATCGGCCCTCTACCTCCCGGATATAGCGGGAGTTCCATCTCCGTGGCCTATACGTTTACGTACGACGCGAGCACGCGCCCATGAGTCTTTTAAGGTTGTGCTGGAAAACCGGCGCAATGCAGAGCAACAGGAAAATGCCGCGAAACAATTTCTATCGATCAAAGCTTTTTCTGTCGATACAATTGCATCAACTACCTCGATCGGAGTGCACAATGGAGCCTTCCCCGGGTTTTACTGGCAGAAAGCAAGCTGCCTTTCTAATCCTTTTCGTCCTGTTCTTTGCCACTTCGCTGGCCACAGCTCAGGACTGGGTGCATACAGGAACAAATCTTGGCGCACAGAAGATCCGCCTCGCGTCCGCCGACTTCAAG
This sequence comes from Acidobacteriaceae bacterium, assembly GCA_039924215.1. Classification (GTDB taxonomy): domain Bacteria; phylum Acidobacteriota; class Terriglobia; order Terriglobales; family Acidobacteriaceae; genus JAKAAZ01. Next base: position 5,307 of record JBDTBI010000158.1, on the reverse strand, counting down.
ATGGTCGGAACGGATCCCGCGCTGAGCAGCGCCCAGCAGGTCTTCAACATGGTGCTCTTCAACGATCTGACGAATGCCGGCATCTTCGATATGGTTTCGAAGAGCCTGGCGCCGCCGGTCATGCCCGGCTCTCCTCAGGAAATCAATCTTTCGCAGTGGAGCACAGCTCCGGCCAACGCCGCCATGGTGGCATTCGGCGCAATCAAGGTGCAGGACCAACACGTCATCGTAGATGGCTGGCTGTTCGATGCGAAAAATACGCAATCGCCCCAGGTCCTGGGTCTGCAATACAACGAGGCCTTCGCCCCGGACACGGCGCGCCACATCGCCCATGAATTTGCCGACGCCATCATCGCGCGGCTGGGCGGCGGCATCAATGGAATCGCGGAAAGTAAAATCTTCTACGTCTCCAACCGCAGCGGCAACAAAGAGATTTGGGAGATGGACTACGACGGCGCCAACCAACACCAGATCACTCACATCAGTTCGATCTGTTTGTCTCCGCGTATTTCTCCGGACGGAACTCGCCTTGCCTTCGATGAGCTGAGTTCCCGCGGTGGCGCCATTCGCATCTTTTCGATGAGCATGCACCGCATGATCAACTTTCCCATCCACGACGGAACAGATTATTCTCCGGCATGGGCGCCCGACGGCAATAAACTGGCCTTTTCGTCCTCGCGCAGCGGCGATCCCGAGATCTGGACTTCTTCGGCCAGCGGCTTTGGGCTGCACCGCGTCACCGCATATCGCGGGCCGGATGTATCCCCGGTCTGGAATCCGAAAACAGGTTTGCAAATCGCGTGGATCAGCGGCCGTACCGGCCTGCCGCAGCTTTACACCATGGAATCCGACGGCACCAATGTACAACGGTTGACCGATGGCGGCTATGCGGCCTCGCCTTCCTGGTCGCCAAACGGGCAGTTCCTCACATTTTCATGGGCGCGCAGTTATGGTCCGGGTGCTCCCGGCGGACGCGACGTCTACGTAATGGACATCGCCAGCCATCGCTGGATTCAGCTCACCCACGATAGCGGCAACGCAGACTCTCCATCGTGGTCTCCCGATACCCGTCACATTGTTTATCAGCGTACCCTGCACGGTCGCAGTCAAATCTGGACCATGTTGGCCGACGGCACCGGCCAGAAGGCGTTAACCACGGTTGGAAGCAACAGCATGCCGAATTGGAGTTGGAAGTAGCTGGGAAGTAATCAGTTGGAACCGTACACGTAAGAAATGACACTTGACAAACAGTTTTCCGTTTTACACTAACAGCGAAGGTTGAGTTTTCTGAGGAGACTTGATGAAACTTTATAAGAAAAATTCTGCGCTGGCTGTCGCCGCGCTTGCTGCTTTTATGATTACAACCGGCTGTCATCATAAAAAGGCCGCCGCCCCGCCGCCGCCCCCACCACCGGCTGAAACCACGCCAGCTCCCACCGCCAACATCACAGTAACACCGGATTCCGTTACTCCCGGCCAAAGCGCGATCCTGAATTGGACCACTACCAATGCGACGGATGTCTCGATCGACGGCATCGGTGCGGTCGAATCCAGTGGAACCAAGAACGTAAGCCCGTCCGAGACCACCTCCTATCACATGGTTGCACGTGGCGATGGCGGATCGACCGATGCGACGGCGACCCTGACCGTTGCACAGGCGGAAGCTGCTCCGGCTCCTCCGCAGGGACTGACGGAAGCGGAATTCGAGCAGAACGTCAAGCCGATCTTTTTCGACTACGACAGCTATAGCGTTCGTCCCGATGCGCAAACGATCATTTCTCAGGATGTTTCCTTCCTGCAATCGCATCCCAACGCGAAGATTCTGATCGCGGGCTATTGTGATGATCGCGGCTCTGCGGAGTACAACCTGGCGCTCGGTCAGAACCGCGCCAATTCCGCCAAGACTGCGTTGACTCAGGCAGGTGTGGATGCCAGTCGCATTCGCACGATTAGCTACGGTAAAGAAAAGCAATTCTGCACCGAACAAAATGAGACTTGCTGGCAGCAAAACCGGCGCGCTCAGTTCAGTCTCGACCAGTAAGACCGGAGCCATCCGGAACGTAGTTGGAATGAATCAAGCCAAACGGCAGCACCAGGCATGCGCTATTCCATGCCCTGCTGCCGTACGCTTTGATAGCGGTGCGGTGGATGCCGTACACTTTTATTGGCAACATAATTCCGGCGCAAATTTGCGTCCAGAGCGGGTGCTGCATGCGTAATTTCTTACGAGCTTCTGTGGTTTCAGTTTGTATGCTGGGGCTTCTCAGCGTCCCCAGCGCCTTTGCTGTCAACAGAGACATCCTCGCCCTGCAGGCCCAGGTCCAGCAGATGCAGGAAATGATCGTGAGTATGCAGCAGTCCAACGACGAACGCTACGCCGTCATGCACAACCTGCTGCAGCAGACCTCCGCCAGCGTGGCCAAAGTTACGGCCTCTGTCGATTCGTTGCAGAAGGCCGCACATGATGAGCAAAGCGCGCAGGGCAATTCCCTGCAACAGCTCTCTGGCCAGATGCAGTCCATGAACGATTCCCTCGACGAGCTGCGCGCCCGCCTCGACAAGCTCGATAAAACCCTGGCCGGTATGCAGCAGCAGCAGCAGTCTCTCGCCGTGGGTCAGCCTGTGCAGACGGACCAGACCGGCGGAGCGAATCCCGGCGGAGCGATCGCATCGGGCCAGACGGCTCAGGCCGTGCCGGGCGCAGGCCAGCCGCAAGCCGCACCGGCACCACCCGTCCCGCAGGCTCCGCCGCTCGATCAGCTGTATCAGTCAGCAGTCACCGACTACAACGCGGCCAAATATAATCTTGCCAGTCAGGAATTTGCCGACGTCATCAAGTTCTATCCACAAAGCAATGAGGCCGGAAATTCCCAGTTTTACCTTGGCGAAATCGATTACCGCTCAGGAAATTACAAAAGCGCCATCAACAATTATTCAACGGCCATCACAGAGTATCCGGGCAATTCAAAATCGCACACCGCGCTTTTGCGCAAGGCTCAGTCGGAACTGGCTCTCAATCAGCGCGACGCCGGTATCCGCGATTTGCGTGCCTTGATCAACCGCTATCCGCAAACACCGGAGGCCATGCAGGCTCGCAGCAAGCTCAACGGAATGGGCGTTCGCATCCTTGAAAAGCCAACTGCGGACCATCACGTAGAATAAGCACGCCATTCGCAACACGCAAAACTTCGTAACAGGACAGCAGAGTTCAAGGGTCAGTCCGGCAACTCCGCTTCTCCCTCCGCTGTAGTACCTTTTGGGGGCACGTTCTTTCATCCGCAGCCTGGGAGGGCGCCGTGCTTACAGGAATTTTTGCAACCCGCAACGACTTCACTCTCACCCTTGTCCGCCTCGTTCTGGGAATCGTATTTTTTGCGCACGGATCACAGAAAGCTCTGGGCTGGTTCGGCGGATATGGTTTTGCTGCCACCATGCAATCGTTCACCCAAGGAATGCACATTCCCGCGTTCTTCGCATTTCTCGCGATCTGTGTGGAGTTTCTCGGCGGCATCACTCTCATCCTCGGTTTCCTCAGTCGAATCGCCGCCCTCGGTATTGGAACGATCATGCTGGTGGCCATTTTCAGGGTCAACATCCACTTTGGCCTTTTTATGAACTGGGCAGGAAATCAGAAAGGCGAAGGGTATGAGTATCATCTCCTCGCGCTCATGCTGTGTCTGATTCTCCTGGTAAAGGGCTCGGGGGCTCTCTCTTTGGATCGGGCCCTCTACCAGGGCAGAAAAGACAGGTTCTACCACGACTGATTCCCGCCGCGCCCGCCTTCAGCATCCCCACTCCAAATCCTCTGTTAACTCGCTCAGGTCGAAAAGTCCTAGAGCATTTTCACAGATGGTGGAATGTTTTCGGGTGCCCCATCCTAGCGAAGCTAGGGTGGGATCGTAGGAAGCCTGCACTACAGTAATAGTGAAAAAGTTCTAAGCTGAAAGCGTTTCTTTCACCCGCGTCAGCGCACGGCTTCCGGCTGCAGCGAAAGCCTTGACCGTGTCCGGGTCGGTCTCCGCCGCGGCATGCCAGTTGATCGTAAGGCAAAAATAAACCCAGCGATCGTCGAAGAGCATGGCTCCGGGGACGCACACGGCGTGGAAGCCTTTGATGTCAATACTGCCGCCCTTCACAAAAGCGCTGACGCCAAGAGGCACAGGCAAAAGCCAAGCGGCGTCACCGATTGCCAGAATTCGCCGGAACTCATTCAGGGTCGCTTGGTTCTTGAAGAACTCGCCTTGCAACGCGCGCGTATAGTACGACACAAAATCATCAGCCGAGGAGGCCAGAGTCTGAATGTTGTTCATGGGCGCATTCGCCATCGGCTGATTCGCTACCGCTTCAAGTTCTTCCCATGTGAAATTTTTGTAATCCTTGACTCCTAGGAGATAGCCAAAAAATACACGCGTGCTTTCCGGGATCAGGGTGTTCTTCAGTCCCGCGGAAGCAATAAACTTTCGGACGTTATCCGGACCTGCGTGCCGAATGGACATATCGGTCGCAGTATTGTCGCTGTGGAGGATCATGGCCTCAAGCGCGGTACGCTGCGAGATTTTTCCGATCAGGTTGGGCGGATTGAGCGTCGCACTATCCACCGACCACACGCTTGCGTCGAGCGTGAGTTGATTGGCGGTCAGGGTTTTTACCAGGCCGGGTGAGTCGACCTGTCGCAATGACTCACAAAGGATAAATGTCTTGATAGCGCTGCCGACAAACATCTGTTTCGAGGCGTTCGATTCGACGAGAAATTCCGGTTTGCCGTCCGTCGCCGGTGCATGAATCTTGATTGAGGTTTCTCCTGGCAAGGACTCGAAGAGCGACACAATCTCTTCGGGAGTGGCGTTCCCTCTCTTCGCCGATGTTGTTGCCGCCGTTGCAGACAGGGCTAGCGGCATCGTTCCGACCGCAGCCGCCACTCCCGCGAGAAATCCGCGTCTGGTGTGAATCATGGTGTCTCCTTTTATCTGGGCTGTTTCTTGTGTGGATGTTCAGTCTAAGCGAAAATGCTTAGACTGTTTCATTTTCTGTGACTCTTCCGGTCCTCGATCAACACCTCTCGACGATCCGCGCAAGGCCGAAGCAATATCAGATGGGAGAGCGGTTCGCACTCGCAGGTTGGTTTTAGAAACATTTCTAAGCAGATTTGAATCTGCGAAACACGGGCGAAGCGCTTCGAAGATCAGGACGAAGAAGGAAAGGAAGCCGGCAGCCGTGCTAGAGTCGATTTTGTGGCAAAACATTCCAGGGCATTCCGACCGCCCGCACAAAATTACGAGGATTTCGGACCGTCAGGCGACGTGCAAA
>JBDTBI010000157.1:0-3452 GCA_039924215.1 Acidobacteriaceae bacterium | reverse complement strand
ATGGCGTGCGCGTCCGCAAGGGGCAGGCGATCGCAGTGATTCGCGGCAATGCGAGGATGATTCTCGCCTGTGAGCGGGTTACCCTGAACCTGCTGCAACGCATGTGCGGCATTGCCACCGAGACGCGCAAGTATGTCGACGCAGTCAAAGGAACAGGCGCAATCATTTTGGATACTCGCAAGACCGTGCCCGGTCTGCGCCTGTTGGATAAATATGCTGTCAGCTGCGGCGGCGGCCAGAATCACCGCATGGACCTGGCGGACGGCGTGCTCATCAAAAATAACCATATTTCTCTGGGCGGCGGGGTCACCAAAGTTTTAGGGCTCGCGTTGAAACGGAGGAAGCCAGCGCAGAAAATTCAGGTTGAGGTTCGCTCCCTGGACGAGTTGGAGGAAGCGCTTGCAGTGGGAGCGGACTCGCTGTTACTGGACAATATGACTCCTGCGGAAGCCAAGCGCGCCGTCAGCATCGCGCGCAAGAAGATCGCAAAGATTCCCATTGAGGTATCCGGCGGAATCACCCTGGAAACTGTGCGGAAGTATGCCCAGACCGGCGTAACCTACATTTCAGTCGGCGCCCTCACTCATTCTGTCACTGCGATTGACCTGAGCATGCGGATTACCGCCGAAATCTTTTAAACGCCATGCCGGACACGCTTGAATCTGACGCTATCAATGCAGCCGTTCAAGGCACGATCTTCGCGGATCAGCTGCACATCTTTCCCTCCATCGAATCCACCAACACGTACGCCATGCAGCAGGGCGCAAAGGGCGCGCCGCATGGGTCGGTCTATGTTGCCGAGGAGCAGACAGCAGGCCGTGGACGGGGCGCCCATGCATGGCATTCCGAGCCTTGTGCAGGTTTATACGTCAGTGTTCTGTTGCGGCCGGAAATGCAACCTGCCGACGCGCTGTGGATGTCTCTGGCATCCGGCCTCGCCGTTTTGCAAGCTGTCGAAACTGTAACTGGCATGGTTGCAGATATTCGCTGGCCGAATGATTTGATGTTTGGAAGCCGTAAGTTTGGCGGCATCCTGGCCGAAATGCATGCGGAATCAACATGTGTGCGCTACGCCGTCATCGGAATTGGCATCAATGTGAACCACCGGCAATTCCCCGCTGAACTGAATGACGTTGCCACGTCCCTGTATCTGGAATCGAAACGGTCCCCCTTGAGACAAGACTTGCTGATCGCAATCCTCAAAGCACTGGACGCACGGATCGGTGCGCTCATGCAGCCGGAGAGCTTCTCCCAGGCGACTGGAGATATTCTGGCGTGTATGGAACAAAAATCCAGCTGGGTTCGCGGAAAACATGTCTTTGTGGATGAAGCGGGAGGGTACACTGGCGTCACGGCTGGCCTGGACAGCAGCGGCTTCCTCCGCGTGCAAACCCCAAGCGAGGTTCGTATCGTCCTATCTGGCGGAGTTCGGGAGAACACACCCGCTTCCATGGAAATCAAATAATGCTATTGGCAATCGATGTTGGAAATACAAATACGGTGCTGGGCCTGTTCGATGAAGCTGGGGTACGCGTCGCCGACTGGCGCTTGACCACGCATCGTGCCCAGACGGTGGATGAATATGGAGTCTTGTTCCGCAATCTTTTTTCGTTGCGCCAGATTGAGGCTTCTTCGGTAACTGCGATCATCGTCTCCTCTGTCGTACCTCCGCTCGATAGCAACTTGAAGGGGATGTGCGAGCGATATTTCGGCCAGAAGCCGCTTTTTGTCGAGCCGGGCGTAAAAACAGGGCTCTCCATCCACACCGACAATCCGGCAGAAGTGGGCGCGGACCGCATCGTAAACTGTGTTGCCGCATTCCAGAAATACGGCGGTCCGTGCATTGTCGTCGATCTTGGGACGGCGACCACCTTCGATGTTGTCTCGAAAAAAGGAGATTTCATCGGCGGTGCGATCGCGCCCGGCCTTGGCATCTCCGCCGATGCATTGTTTTCGCGTGCAGCCCGGCTCATGCGGGTGGATATTCGCCGGCCAACCAAGATGATCGGCACCAATACTGTGGAGCATCTGCAAATTGGCCTGTATTACGGTTACATCGGCCTGATCGACGGTATCCTGCAGCGGATGCTTCATGAACTGGGCGCGGAAGCGCGCGTGATCGCGACCGGGGGGCTCGCCAGCCAACTGGCGCAGGACTCGAAATATATTTCCGTGGTGGACGACTGGCTCACGTTGGAAGGTCTGCTGCTGGTCCACCAACGCAACGCAGAAAGCAAGCGTGCGCAAAGACCGCGCCAGAACACGCGGAAACCGCTCAACCCGCACAAGAACTAAGCTGACTCCTTTGCAAAATTACTTCAATTACTACACGGAAATCGAAGAACACTTCCAGCGCCGACGTGGAACGCTATTGATGCTGTCTACCCTGGACTGGTCGCTAATCGCGGCCTGGCAGGAGGCAGGATTTCCGCTACAAGCCGTACTGGCAGGCATGGATGCCACATTCGATAAATACGAATCGCGACAGGCGAAGGGCCGAGCGCGGCGCATCAATGGCCTGGCATATTGCGCGCAAGAGGTGCTTCGCGCCATGGAAGATATGCATGAAGCAGCTATTGGAGCCCACCGAAAACAGGAATCCACACCGGAAGAGAGCGGATTTGAGACGTCCCGCATTGCGGCTTTTTTGCGGCAGAATGCCGACCAGCTTCAGGCCTGCAGGACTCCGGAGCTCGCTCTGTCGATCTTTTCAGATACGGTGCAGCGATTGACGGAGCTTGCCGCATCGATTGAAGACACGCAGGCCGGGAGCAGCAAGGGCCTTTCGACAGAATCCCTGGAGCAGCAGTTACTGGTGCTGGAAGATCAGATCTTTGCAGCCCTGCAAGCCTTCACGCCGCCAGAAAGTCAGCTTGTCCTGCGCGAGCAGTCGGCGCGGGAAATGGCTCCCTATCGCAGTCGCCTGCAGGTCGTACAGATACGGCAGATCGAGCAGCAATTCCTGCGCCGCTGTTTATTTCAGCAAAATAACATTCCCCGCCTCAGCCTGTTCTACATGCGCCAGACATGAAACTGACGATTGAAAAGGTCGTGTATGGCGGTCAGGGCCTGGCGCGGATTCCGGCGGACTCCGGAGACCGTGGCGGCATGAGCGTATTTGTGCCGTTTACGTTGCCAGGAGAAGTTGTTGACGTCGAAATCACGCAGCAACACCGCGGCTACTGCATAGGCGAAGTACGCGAGATCGTAACCGCTTCAGAGTTTCGTGTGCACCCTCCGTGCCCCTGGTTTGGAACTTGTGGCGGCTGCCAGTTACAACACAGCGTCTACGCCTATCAGGTGCAATTGAAGCAGGAAATGCTATTGGAAAGTCTTACCCGGGCCGGACTCCGCGATCTGCCTCCCGTTGCGCTGCTCACGAGTGAACCGTGGGGGTATCGCAATCGCGTTCGTCTTCAAGTGCAGGCACGGCCGGAGTTTTCCATCGGCTA
>JBDTBI010000156.1:0-3952 GCA_039924215.1 Acidobacteriaceae bacterium | reverse complement strand
GCGCGGACCCGTTCTTTTAAGAGCGGATCGAGCAGCGTGTAGTTGGAGGCCTTGTCCTTACCGCCCAGGATCAGGTGGATTCCGCCGGGAAATGCGGCAATTGCCTTCATCGTCGCATCGACGTTGGTGGCCTTGGAGTCGTTGTAAAACTCCACGCCGTCGATGCGTGCGACAAATTCAAGGCGATGTTCGACAGCGCGGAAGGCAGCTATGGCCTTGCGGATACCTTCGGAAGGAAGTCCCGCCAATTTTGCGGCGCACACAGCTGCCAACACATTTTCCACATTGTGCTCGCCTTTCAGAGGGATCTCACTGAGGGGCAGGATCGGTTCAATCGTGGATTCTTCGTCTGCCCGCCAGACAATGGAATCCTTATATACGAAAGTTCCCTGGCGAACGGGACGCCGCGTGCTGAACCAGTAAGGCTGAGATTTGGCCCGCGCCGTCATATGCTGTGTCTCCGCGTTTTCCGCATTCAAGACCAAACAATCTTCTCCGGTCTGATTCGCGAAGATGCGCTCTTTGGCGGCCACGTAATTTTCCATGCTGCCGTGGCGATCCAGGTGGTCCGGCGTAATGTTCAGGACGACCGCGATGTTCGGATGGAAATCAACCGTGGCCTCCAACTGGAAGCTGGAAACTTCGAGCACGTTCCAGCTTTCATCCGTGCTGCGGGGTACCAGGGAAATGACGGGCAGGCCGATGTTTCCGCCGACCTGGGCCGACGGATTGACGGCGCGAAAGATTTCGCCACAAAGAGCCGTTGTTGTCGTCTTTCCATTGGAACCGGTAATGGCAAGGATTTTGCCTCGCAGGAACCGCGATGCGAGTTCAAGCTCGCCGATCACGGGCGTTCCAGTTCCGCGGGCCTGTACCAGTTCAGGCGTATCGAGCGGAACGCCCGGGCTGACGACGATGCAGTCTTGTCTACGAAAAGTGAGCAGACCGTGGCCGCCGGCTTCCACCATCACGCCGGCATCGAGCAGCGCGGGCAACTCCTTGGCCAGCGCCTCTGCGCTGCGCAGATCGGAGACGGTGACCTGGGCGCCTTGCTTCCGCAGGAAAATTGCAGACGCCAGACCGGACTTTCCGATCCCAACTACCAAAATCTTTTTGTCCTTCAATTCCATCGTCAACCCAATCTCTACCGCGATCTGATTGTCCCATGTTTCCCTGCACCGTTGCCCACATATCGCGCCCGGCTTCAGCGCAGTTTTAATGTGGTCAAGGCAAACAGTGAAAATATAAGGGCCACAATCCAGAACCGAACAATTACCTTCGACTCCGACCATCCCATCAGTTCAAAGTGATGATGGATGGGAGCCATTTTGAAGATGCGTTTTTTCCGCAGTTTATAGCTACCCACCTGCAGCATGACGCTGAGAGCCTCCAAAACGAAAACTCCGCCGATAAACGGCAGCAGCAGTTCCTGCTTAATGATGACGGCAACGGTGCCGATCGCGCCACCTAACGCCAGCGATCCGACATCCCCCATGAACACCTCTGCGGGATGGGCGTTATACCAGAGGAAACCGATGCTGGCGCCGACCATCGATCCACAGAAGACGGTCAATTCCGAGACCTGCGGCATGCGCTGAAGCCCCAGGTAGTCGGCGAACACAACATTGCCGCTGATGTAGGTCAGCACTGTCAACGCGCCCGCCGCAATGATCGTGCAGCCGATCGCCAGTCCGTCCAATCCGTCTGTCAGGTTGACGGCGTTGCTGGAGCCGACCAGCACCAACACCGTAAACAGAATAAAGAGAACGAACGCCAATAACCCCAGATGCGGCAGATACCGAACCGAGTGGAGTACGAGGTCCGGACGAAAATGCTTGAAGAAAGGAACCACCAGACGAGTGGAGTATTCGCCCTTGCTGCGCAAGATCAGCAAAAAGATGGCGATTAACGCCGCTACGCCAATCTGCGCCGTGAATTTAACACGCGCTGTCAGCCCCAGATTTCGTTTGTGAATCACCTTCAGATAGTCGTCGGCAAATCCGATGGCCCCGAAGCCTACCAACGCAAGGGTGGCCAGCCATACCAGTGGATTCGAAAGATCGCTCCAGAGCAGCGTGGGGACCAGGATCGCGATACAGATGAGCAGGCCGCCCATCGTCGGCGTTCCCGCTTTCTTCTGGTGGTCTTTGGGGCCGTCCTCGCGAATGAACTGGCCAATCTGGAACTCGCGCAATTTCTCAATCAGATAAGGACCGATTAACAGGCCGATCAGCAGCGCCGTGAGAGTGGCAAACGCGGTGCGGATGGTGAGGTAACGGAAGACGCGGAATGCATGGAAGTAAACGAACAACTTCTGATAGAGAAGCCAATAGAGCAAATGACCTCCGCGCTGCCTGGATTCCGAGACATAGATTGAAGAGCGCTTTTCTCAGGCTATAGTAATTGCTGGCGCGACTCCAGAGTTGCACAGAAGGAAAGAATCTGCACCGTGGTTCCATGGCAGGCAATGCGGTAGGCATTCTTGTCGACAACGAGGATGGATCGGTCTATCAAGGGACGACCATGGATCAAGGGGCGACCATGGATGGAACGTCTCTGAGGGTCCGCAGTGCACCGTTTGCAATGTATATTTCTTGGGAAGTCATAGAAGCATTAAGGTCGGGAGGATGGCAATGACGAATGGACATGAAAACGAAACTGAGATCGACGCCACGTCAAGGCGTACGTTTTTAAAGGGAAGCGCGGCCATGGCCGGGACGGCTGTTGCCAGTTCGGTTCTCCCTTCGGCATTGGCTCAGGGAAAAAAGAAGCGGCCAAACATCGTTTTCTTCTACACAGAAGCACAGCGGTGGGATGCGTTAAGCTTTGCCGGCAATCCGATCCTGAAGACTCCGAACATGGACCGTATCGCCCGCGAGGGAGTGTATTTCAACAATTCCTTTTGTATGAATGCGTTATGCGCTCCGGCGCGCGCTGCCACGCTGACCGGGCTCTATTCCCATACCTCGGGAGCCTACGACAATAAAACCATGCGGCCGCTGCCGGCCGACATCCCAATCTTTACCGATCTGCTCCACCAGGCGGGATACGACGTGGCGATGGTCGGGAAAGCGCATGCTCCCAATGGGTTGCGAGAGCGTTACTGGGATTATTATTGTGCGTTCAACGGTGCGGTGACGAACTATTATGCGCCGCGATACTTCGAAGGGCGCAAAGGGAACATGAGCGAGCAGAAGATCAATAGGGGAACCTTCAGGAACGATTTTCCAAAGAATCCTGCGCTCGGCTGGACGGGTGAATATGCGGACGATTTCTTTACCGACCGGGCCCTGGACTGGTTGAAGGAAGAGCGCGACCGCCCGTTTTGCCTACTGTTATGGCATCAGACGCCGCATGCGCCGTTCTTTCGACCGCGCCGTTATCTCGACTTGTACAACGGGGTTCCAATCCCAAAACCGGCCACGTTTGACGACGATCAAAAGGGGTACCCCGGCAAGCCTCGATGCTTCATTGATGCACTCAACAAAATTGGAACGATTGAGACCGGAGACGCGGTACGCTCGCTGGAAGAATTGGTGAAAGATTATTACGCCGGGTTTACGGCTGTGGATGACAATATCGGCCGCGTGATGAGCCATCTGGAATCGTCGAATCAACTCGACGATACCGTCGTGTTGCACAGTTCCGACCACGGATATTTTCTTGGCGAGTGGCGCTGCTTTGACAAGCGCTTTATGCATGAACCTTCCATTCGCACGCCTACGATGATTCGCTATCCGAAGAAATTTCAAGGCGGCACCAAGGTGGATGAGATGATCCTCAATCTAGACTTTGCTCCGACTCTGCTGGAACTCGCGGACATTCCCATTCCCGAAGCAATGCAGGGCAAGAGCCTGGTGAAACTGGCACAAAATAAGGAGACGACATGGCGCAAGGACTGGCTCTATGAGTACTTCGATTACCCCGGCGCCGAACAGGTACGGCCGAATCG
>JBDTBI010000155.1:0-4038 GCA_039924215.1 Acidobacteriaceae bacterium | reverse complement strand
GGCAGGGAAGCCGTAGATTTTCTCTGCCAGATAACGGTCCTTGATGCCGGGGGTAGTTATCGGCGCAATCCGCGCCATGCCGTGCGGATACTGAACATACGGAATCGTCGCGGTCAGCAACTGTCCGATACCCCCGATATTCGGGGAAACGTAATCCACTGGCTGCTTAGGCTGTTGCACGGAAGCAGCGAAAATAGTGCCGCCGACAAAAATAGCCAGGTAAGCGAACGTATAAGTTTTCATCGAGTAACTTCCTGCCGACACTCATGTCGCGGCAAGACCGGCGCCTCATGGAGAAGGATGCCAGTCGGTACGACCGTTTCGGCCTGTGTCTGATTCAAATGAATTGCGCTAGCCCAGCCTAGCCCAGCCTGCAGACTATTTGCAACGTTTGCCGATTCTTGCTTGAACCTGCATAGGACAGCGGTTCGAGAGCCTTCGGCCATTGCTGATATCATTTTGAGCAACGTCATCTAGGAGATACCCAACGAATGGACAGTACACGCCGAAATTTCCTGAAACATTCCGCAGCAATTAGTTTCGTCGCTTCGTGTCCCTATGTTTCATCGTTGGCGGCGACGTCGGGTCCGCATCTGCAGTTCCCAACCCGGCCAGTAGACCGCCTGGCGCTGACGTCCTACCCTTTCCGTGCATACATGGAGGGCCCGGAGAACCCTAGCCGGGACCGAAGCAAGCCGGGAATGGATGTGCTCCAGTTTGCCAAGATGGCAATCCAGAAATTCAATATCCGGAACATCAATCCCTTACTCGCGCATTTTTCGTCCACCGACCTGGAGGATCTCCCGAAGTTACGAAAAGGAGTTGAGGGCGCGGGATCACGGTTTGTTGGTTTAGGGCTGGGCGGCGGAAAGTTTTATGATCCGGATCCGGTTGTGCGAAATGCTTCTGTCGAAAGCAGCCAGAAATCGATCGATATTGCCAAAATTCTGGGTTCGCCGAGTGTGCGTCAGCATCTTGGAGGGACAAAGGGCGTCAAGCCCGAAGTTGGCCGCGCGGCTGAAAGTTTAGGAAAACTCGCGGACTACGGTGCCCGAAAAAACATCGTGGTCAATCTCGAAAATGACAGCCTCGCCAATGAAGATCCGTTCTTTATCGGCAAAATTATCGAGAAAGTGAACAATCCCTATTTGTGCGCGCTTCCGGACATGGGCAATACCATGCGAGGCGGCGATGCAAGTTACAACTATCGTGGCCTCCGGGTAATGTACAGCCATGCTTTCAATATGTCGCATGTCAAAGACGGAGTGTTTTCCCCCACCGGGAAAGTTGAAAAAGTTGATTTAGCCAAAACATTTGGCATCGCCAATGCCAGCGGATATCGGGGCTATTTCTCCATGGAGTGGGAAACGAAGCTGGGCGACCCATTTGAAGGAACGCGAAAACTGATCCAGGAAAGCTTGAAGTATATTTCCTGAAAACTGGGGTGGCGGTCAGTTCGAATCGCAGTGCCGAATGAGCAAAAATTGAGATCCGTTGGGCTGAGTTCCTCTTTTCCGCGTCCGGACGGGGTGGACCATGGTCACTGGCCGAGGCGGCGGAGAGGTTCCCCAGCCATCAGATTGCGCTCTATGTGTTCGAGGGTGACGTTTTTAGTTTCCGGGATCAGGAAGAACGTGAATAGCAGAAACAGGGCGTTGAAGCCGGCGTAGAGCCAGAAAGTTCTGGCCTGACCGAAGCTTGCGAGCAGCGAGAGGAAGGTCAAGTCGACGACGAAATTTCCGCCCCAATTCGTCACCATGGAGACCGCAATACCGAAGCTGCGCCCCTTGATTGGCTGGATTTCTGCAGTGAGCAGATTGATGACCGGTCCGGCCGACATAGCGAACCCCACGATGAACAGCAGCAGCATGCCAACGCTGGCGAGCCGCCAAGCCTCGGTGTGGATGCCCAGATGCATCATCGTGCCGACAAAACTCAGCCCTGCTGCCATGATGGCGAACCCGGTGTAGAGAAGCGGTTTGCGCCCGAGCCGGTCGACGAGGGCGAAGGCAATCAGCGTGGCCAGCACATTGACGAGCCCGACGGCGGCGGTAAACCAGAGCTGCGCCTCCGTGCGATAGCCCATGTTCTGAAAGATGCGAGGCGCGTAGTACATCACCACATTGATGCCGGTCAGTTGTTGCACGATCTGCAGCAGCACACCCAAGCCGATCGAGCGGCGGAAGTTCCGGTTCTCCAGAAACATGTGCCAGCCGCGCTGCGGGATCTTAAGCTGCGCGGTGATCTCTTCGGTTTCGCGCTTGACTGTCTCCAGGCTGTCGCGAACCCGCATAAGCACGGCGGCGGCCTCTTCATTGCGCCCGCGCATCATCAGCCAGCGCGGGCTTTCCGGCAGCGACAGCATGCACAGAAAAGCCAGCGCTGCCGGGATGCCGATCACACCCAGCATCCAGTGCCAGTTGGCGGAGTAACTGAAGACGGTGTCGGAGAGGAAAGCCAGCAGGATGCCGATGGTCATCATGATCTGATATAGGGCCACCATGGATCCGCGAATGTTTTCCGGAGCGATCTCCGCGAGGTAGAGCGGCGCGATGAAGGAGAGGATGCCCAGCGACACGCCTAGAATCAGCCGTCCGGCGAGCAGCACTTCGACCGACCAGGCGAGGCCGCACAGCGCCGAGGCGGCGGCGAAGATCAACGAACCGAGCAGCATCGACCGCTTGCGTCCCAGAGTCGATGAGAGCCAGCCGCTAGCGGCTGCACCCGCGACGGCGCCTAACATCATCCAGCTCACAATGTGTTCGATCACCAGGTCAGAGACGTGAAAATCGTGCTGGATAAATTGCACGGCGCCGGAGATGACTCCGATGTCCATGCCCGTCATCAGACCGGCCAGTGCCGCAGTCAGGCAGATGATGAGAACTGTGGTGCTTGAGCGGGACCCTGCTCCGGAGATTTGCGCTTTGGTGCTCGTTTTGCCCCCCTTGAAACTTGCGAATCCGGTGATCGATGCCGCCGCGGTTTCCGCGGACAGTCTGTAAAGATCCAGCGCGCTGTCCGGGCAGCGGTGGCGCTCACTGAAAACCTTACGCCACAAAGAATCTCCAGATCGCCACGGAACAAAGCTACTATACGGCCTTTGCCGCGTGGTGGCTACTGGCCGACGTGCCGCAGCGGTTTTCCAACCATCAGATTGCGCTCAATGTTCTCGAGGATGTTGCTTTTGGTTCCCGGCACCATAAGAATGTGTTCAGAAGACAAGTCAGAATTTTTAGAAACCGTGTGGCCCCATACGGGACGCTATTTCGCAGAGAGAGTGATATCCATCTGATAAAACCGAAAAATATTTTCCTCTTCCGGAGAATCGCCGGCCACACGCCGGTATCGATCGAGCACGTCCTTGACGAAATCGAGACGTTTCTCCTCTGGTAGGTGTTGGGTCCACTCGATGAAAGTGACGGAGCCGAAGGCGACGAAGGCAGCACGCGACTGAAAATCCCAGGCTTTGTCTTCAGTATGTGTGCCAAGAACTCGAAACCCGTGTCGCTCGGCGAGAGCTCCGTACTGCTCGGGTGTGAGGTGGAGATAGGGATCATGGAAGGACTTGAAATAGCCAGCCCAACGGGGTGAAAGGCGCGTGTCTTCGATCACATCTTCCAGGCTCTTTCGCTGGCCTTTTGGTACCAGGCGCAGTTGAGCTCGGCCATCAGGTTTCAGGGTGGAGCGTATGGATTGGAGCGCTTGGCCCTGCTCCGGGATCCAGTGAAGAGCGTTGAACGAGACGGCACGATCAAACTGCTCCTGGAACGGCAAACGTTGTGCGTCCGAAACCGCAAACCGAAGATTGGGGTGGCGCGTCGAGTCACAATGTGCCACGGCAAAAGCAATCATCTCGGTGGAGGCATCCACTCCGACGACAGTACATTTGGGGTTGCGTACGGCAATCTCAGTTGTAGTCTTCCCGTTACCGCATCCGACATCCAGAACCTGTTGCGCATCTCTAAGGTCGAGCAGCGACAAGACCTCTTCGGCCATAGCCGCCTGCAACGCGGACAGCCGAGCATACTCAGACGCGTT
>JBDTBI010000154.1:0-3128 GCA_039924215.1 Acidobacteriaceae bacterium | reverse complement strand
TCTGCGCGCACACGAACGCAGCGAAGACCGCCAGCAACGCACCCTGAGGCAAGTGGGGCTGGGCGGTCAAATTTTATCGGACCTGAAAATTCACAAGATACGCCTGCTGACAAACACGCCGACCCATGTGCCCGCGCTCCAAGGATTCAACGTGGAAATTGTCGAGCAGGTTCCAATACCGCTGGAGATCGTTCCGGTATCGGCGCACTGAACATCCGGTATTCCGAGGTCAGCCAAGGACTGGCGGCAGGTCTTTGCTCCAGCCTTCTTTTACAAGATCGGCCTGTAGAGTCTCCGCGTCCCGGAACACCAGCGCGTGCATTCCCACCGCGCGCGCGCCTTCGACATTTTCGATCTTGTCGTCCAGGAATAAAGCTTCGTCCGGCTTTACACCCAGCTTCTCGAGAGTATGTTGGTAGATTGCCGCTTCGGGCTTGACCAGGTCGAGTTCACAGGACCATGTCAGGTGATGAAAAGTTTTCAGCCAAGAAAAATGCTTCCTCATGTGGGCCAGTAGGTCTTCGCCCATATTCGACAGGATGCCAGTCTTCATGCCCATCGCCTGCACGCGAACCACCCAGTCCAGCATCAAGGAATTCACGCTCGCCCAAAGCAGGACATCCTGCTCGACGAGCGCGACAATCTGATCCGGAGTCAGCAGCAGACCGGTATCGTTGGCGATCGTTTGCCAGTACGTACGGCCATTCAGCGTGCCACGGTCGTAATCCAGCCGATGCTTCCAGTAGTGGGTGTCGAAAACATCCGGTGGAAGCCCGCTGATTTCCAGCAGTCGCGCCCGCGCCGCTGGTTCCGCGGGACCGGAAAGCACAAGACCATAATCGAAGATGAGCGCGTGAAGGGGCATGGGCTTTAATGGAAAACTAAGCTGACGTATAGAGAACAATTTTTGAAAATGACTGTGGATCGAGGCTGGCTCCGCCGACCAGCGCGCCGTCAATCTCCGGCTGGTTCAGCAGGCTGCTGGCATTCTCCGGCTTCACGCTGCCGCCGTAAAGAATGCGCATTTTATCGGCAATCTCACGGCCCAGAGTACGGGCTACCTGGCTTCGGATCATGAGGTGAGCCTCGGCGGCCATCTCCGGCGTGGCGGTTTTGCCGGTGCCAATGGCCCAGATCGGCTCGTATGCGATGACGATATGGCGGGCAAGTTCGGGGGCCACACCCACCAGTCCCAGTGTCGTTTGCCGTATCAGGACTTCGTCTGTCTTGCCGCCCTCGCGCTCCGCCAGCAATTCGCCGACGCACACAATGGGGGTGAGTTTATGCTTCAGCGCAGTATGTAATTTCTTGTTGACGATTTCGTCTGTCTCACCGCAAAACTGGCGGCGTTCGGAGTGGCCGATGATCACGTGCGAGCAACCGGCGGCGACCAGCATCGCCGCTGAAATTTCTCCGGTAAAAGCGCCCTCCTCCTGCCAGTGCATGTTCTGTCCGCCTACGTGGACTTTGCTTCCGTGAGTCGCCGCAACTACCGTTGCGATATCGACAAACGGTGGGCAGATGACGATTTCATCGCGGGTGTGGTTCTGCAGCAGTGGCAGAAAGGCCGTTATAAATTCCTTGGCCTGGGCGGGAGTTTTGTACATCTTCCAGTTGGCGGCAATCAGAGGTTTGCGAATACTCAAGCGGTCTTCTCCGTCAGGGCTTCAACGCCGGGTAATAGTTTTCCTTCAAGAAATTCAAGCGACGCACCGCCGCCGGTGGAAATGTGAGTGATCTTGTCGGCAACGCCGGCCGACTGGATCGCGGCGACCGAATCTCCACCACCGACGATCGAGGTTGCGAGCTGGTTGTCCGCCACGGCCTGCGCTACCTGCATGGTTCCGTGCGCGAATGCGGGCATCTCAAAGACGCCCATCGGACCGTTCCAAACGATGGTTCGTGCCTTGGCAATTTCGTCCACAAACAAATCGATAGTCTTTGGACCGATATCGAGCGCCATCCAATCCGCGGGAAAATTCTTATCCCCGGAAAATTTCTGCGTGTGCGCATCGGCGGAAAATTTGTCTGCCAGGACGTGATCAACCGGCAGCAGAAAGCGCACACCACGACTAGTTGCGGCATTCATCGCCTCGCGGGCCACATCCAGCTTGTCCGCTTCGAGCAACGACTTGCCGACATCCTGTCCTCGCGCTTTTAAAAATGTGTACGCCATGCCGCCGCCGATCAGCAGGGCATCGACCTTGCCGAGCAGGTTTTGAATGACTTCTATCTTGTCGGAAACCTTTGCCCCTCCCAGGATCGCGATGAAAGGCTTGTCCGGCTCACTGAGCGCCTTGCCGAGATAGGTTAGCTCCTTTTCCATGAGCAGGCCGGAGGCGGACTCCGCAACAAAATGCGTGATTCCCTCTGTCGATGCGTGGGCGCGGTGCGCGCTGCCAAACGCGTCATTCACATAAAGAACGCAGAGCTTGGCCAGCTGTTTCGAGAACGCAGGATCGTTCTTTTCCTCTCCGCCATGGAATCGGAGATTTTCGAGCAATAGTACCTGGCCGGACTCGAGCTGGCGCGCTGTCTCTTCGGCGGTCTCGCCAATGCAGTCGGGAGAAAAGCCGACGTTCACCGACTCGCCAAGATGATGGTCCAGCAGTTGCCGCAGGCGATCTACCACAGGTCGCAAACTCATGGCGGGGTTGGGCTTGCCTTTCGGTCGTCCAAGATGCGACGCCAGAATCACCTTCGCGCGGTGGCGCAGTGCATATTCGAGGGTCGGCAACGTCTCCCGGATGCGGGTGTCGTCCATGATCTGGGTGCCGTCTTCAGAAAGGGGAACGTTGAAATCCACGCGGATTAGAACGTGTTTGTGTTCCAGCGAAAGGTCGCGAATCGATAGTTTGGGCATGGGATATGAAGTATGAAACAAGTTTTAATCATTGATATTCAGGAGCCGCTTTGACCTTCGACGATCTCCTGTGCGGCACGCTGGCGGCGCAGGAATTGAGCGTTACGACAACGCAGAGAATCCGTTACTGATTTTCGGGTTTTCCGGCGGTTGCTTTTTCCCGGTCCTGCAAAGCTTTGTCCTCTTGTTTTTTCGCTTTCGACTGGGCCTTGATTGTCTTTGCATTGTCTGCAGCCAGCTTTGCATTCGACTTAGCTGCCTTTTC
>JBDTBI010000153.1:0-4314 GCA_039924215.1 Acidobacteriaceae bacterium | reverse complement strand
ACGTCGCCAGTCAGCAACAGACCACGTCCCTCGGTCTCCGGTGGATATCCTCCAGCAAATTTGCGTGTGGCCATCAGCGCCATGCCCAGGGAGGGATTCGCGCCGTGAAAGCTGGTGTCAAAACTTTCCAGCGAGCAATGGGTATAGCGTTCCGGGATGCGGGCCCGCTGCAGCCGCAGTTCCGCCTTTTGCTGGATACGGCAACTGCATTCGGCGGCAAACTGTTCCTTGCCGCGGCGGACCACCGTGACGCCGAGGCCTCCGCAATGCGGGCAGGCCGATGTGGGGGTGTCAGCTGTTTTTGTCATGGGAAATGGGTTGCCCTGCGTGTCCTGGCTTTTCCTGCTCTCCAGTATCGCAGCCCCCTCTTCCTGCAGGATGGAATTCATCCGTTGCAGGCTGTGGGAATCTCGCATAAACTAGATGGTAGCGCTTTTGAGAAAGGTATCAGCAGCAATGCCGAAGCAAGGGATTCATCCAACTTATGAAACAGTCCGCGTGATCTGCGCGTGCGGTCACACTTTTGAGACTCGTTCCACCCACAAGGGCGATATTCGCATGGAAATTTGCTCCAATTGCCACCCCTTTTATACGGGCAAGCAGAAGATGATCGACACGGCGGGCCGTGTGGAACGCTTCCGCCGCAAACTCGCGCAGGCGGACTCGGCCAAAGCCGGGGCCGCGGCAAAGACCGAGAAGTAACGTCCGCAAGTTCGAAGCACAAGATTGGCCTCCGCTTCGGCGGAGGCTTTTCGATCTTAGGATGGTCGGTTTATCAGCCCCATGAAAAAGCATTGGGACAATCCGGCGGAGCACACGATGCCAGCGGAGGTTCGCGTGCCTGCGTCCCTGTGTATTGGCTCGGTTCGGATTGCACCCGCGACCGTGTTGGCGCCGATGGCCGGCGTCACCGATACGGTGTTTCGCCGCTTCATTCGCAATGCAAGCCTGTTCACCCACGGTGCCGCAACGGAAAGCTCGACGACGGATTTTGCCGACGGCATTGCAGCCAGCGTGAGCAATCAACAGTCCGGGTGCGGATTGATCATGACGGAGTTCACCTCCGCCGACGGCCTGTCGCGCATGCGTGAAACGAAACGCAAGCGGTACCTGACGTATTACGAAGACGAGCATCCCATTGCGGCACAGCTGTTCGGTTCCGATCCGGAAACACTGGCAGAGGCGGCGCGCATTGTGGAAGATGCCGGCTTCGACATGGTTGATCTGAACCTGGGATGCCCAGCGAAGCGCGTCGTGAGTTGCAATGGTGGAAGTGGACTGTTGCGGGATCTGCCGCTGATTGCGCGCATTTTCGACCGTGTTCGAGGGGCCGTCGGCATTCCGTTCACGGTGAAATTTCGGCTGGGCTGGAATGACGACAACATTGTGTGCGTGGAACTGGCGAAACTGGCCGAGTCCTGCGGGTTGAACGCCTTATCGCTGCATGCGCGCACCCGCGAGCAGGGCTACTCTGGTCAGGCGCGCTGGGAGTGGATTGCCGCGATCAAGGACGCGGTGACGATTCCCGTGATTGGAAACGGGGATGTTCGCACACCGGAAGATGCGTGCGCCCTGATTGCCGAGACCGGTTGCGATGGCGTGATGATTGGCCGCGCCGCGCCGGCGAACCCGTGGATTTTTCGCCAGATTGCCGAATACACGACGAGTGGAAGTTACACGCAGCCGACGGAATTCGATCGCTACCATTTGATTCGGACCTATTTTTCCATGCTGCTCGATGGAGACTATCCAGATGCCACCGGCAAGATGAAACAATTCGCTTCCTGGTTTACCCATGGCGTGTCGGGAGGGGCTGGGTTGCGGAAGGCGATTTACGAGGCGAAGACAGGCGCTGGCGTTCTGGATGCGGTGGAACAATTTTTTGTGCCGAAATTGACAACGAATCCTGTCTACTCTATCTACGAGGATGAGGCGCTCACGGGAGGGCCCTAAGCTCACTTCGTTCTTAGCTGAGAACGCGAAGGATGGGACCCCACGTTTTTCATTTTTCGCGGTGTTTGCGAAAGACCACGCGGATCTTCTCTCGCCAGCGCTCATCGAGCGCGATCAATGTCCAGTCCACTTCCGGCGAAATATATCGCAATACAACTTCGGTTGCGGGATGGATTCGCAATGCGGGCGCGATGAGATAGAGCAGCGGAGTCTCGGCGCGAAGCGGCTTGCCAGGAAAATATCCGAAGCGCTCGAGATCGCTTTTTGGGGATAGGCTTCCGCCTTTCTCTGGAGCAGGGCGTTGGTGCTGGCGCACGCGAACCCAGTAATCCAGGGCCTGTAATGCCAGATGCAGGTCTTCATCCGCTTTGATTTCGATGACCACGAGTCGCCCATCGCGACGGACGGCCAGCAGGTCGAGCACGGCGCGGTCTGCTGCGGAGAACGCGGGAACCTGCGCGTACACGGGCTGCGATTCCACCATGGCATCGATGGCATCCGGGGAGCGTCGCAGCATCGACTCCAGCCAGCGCTCCGGCTGCTGTCGATAGAGCGCGTCGCGTTTGTCTCCGCTGGGCTGCCTGCGGGCAATCAGTTGCGCGACCAACTCGCGCAGCTGCGGTGCAGACTCCTCTGTTAAATGAGTTGCATTGGCGCCGCTGCCAAACAGAATTTCTTCCGAGCGCGCAAAGTTGTTTTCCGCTGCGCTGGTTCGCACGCGCGCAAACTCCAAGCCATGCCAAAGCAGGCCGACCTCGCTGCCGCTGCGAAAAACGACTTCCATCTGCGTGACGGCGTGGGGTGGGAGGAGAGCCTGCACGCGTTGGATGGCAGAATGAAATCGCTCCTCGGCGGCCGATAGGTTGGGCGCATGTATCAGGCGGGAGTCGCAATTTCCCTGGTCGCTGCATTCTCGCTGGTACAGCTCCTCCGTTTTTTCGTCGAGTTCATACAGTTCCCACTGAGCGGCACGCGGATGCATCCATGCCAGCCGAGCCGTAGTCACGGCGGATTTCCCTCGCGGGAGAATCAGGCGCAACCCTTCCACCAAACGCCGTCCGCCGCTCTGCTCCCGACAGTGGTGCAGCCATAGCACTCCTAATGTCAGCGTGCCATCGATCAGCGCTTGCGATTCTTCGCCATTGATGGCAATGACGGCCCAGGCAGAGTTGCCGCGGACGAGCATGCCGCGGGCGTAGGAGGGCCCGAAGCTGCGCTCCAGATCCATCGCGGTGCGTAAGCCCTCGACTTTGCAATCGGGGAAAGAATGCGGCAGCAGGCGCTCCAGCAGCGGTATGAAACGGGTGCGGGTCGATTCTCGCTGCGAAGGCAGCCGACGCTGCTGTGGTTGCAGTTCGAGTGTCTGCGGCCTGGTTTGACCCATGCGCAGCACATGCAGACGCAGGCCGGTTTTGCGCACGGTGATGTTTACGACATGGCGAATGGCATTGCGCTCTTCCGACCACACGTGCAGCACACATTGGCCGTGTTCGGCTGCGACCGTGGCGTGGGCCAGCCGCAGATCAAATAAAATGCGTCCATTTTCGAGCAGCACTGCAGCGGAGTGGTCGTCCAGAAATGCCTGGAGCTGGGCTGCAAGTTGTTCCGGGGGGGGAGCCTCTACCATCCCATGCGCTCGCGCAGAGAGGTGATATGGGCCGTGTGATGGCCGCCATGCCATGCATACAGGGCGAGAGTTTGCTCCAAAGTTTGATTGCCGGATTTGGGATGCTTGTACCCGCGTTGCGTCCAACTGGCGTCATCGAGCGAGCGTAGCAGTGCAACCCAACGAGTGTGCAGCGCGTGAAGAAGTTGCAGCGAAATTTCGATTGGCTGCGTGCGCGCATCGACCAGTTCTGCCCATAAATTTTGCTGGTATGCAGTGATCGCGGGCCAGTCCTCCGTCAACGCTAGACGCATTCTGCCGTAGCCCAGCATGTGACTGTCGGCCACGTGATGGACAGTCTGGCGAACGGTCCAGCCGCCTTCGCGATAGGGAGTTTCGATTTGCGATTGCGAGAGACCATCGACGGCAGAGCGTAGCTTTTCCGGTAGCTCCGCGATGCGTTGCAGCGCATCTTCGCGTTCCCTGACGGAAAGGCTGTCGGGCTGCACAAATTTTCCAGTGGGGTAGCGCAGATCGTACTTCATGCCCTCCACGCTACCACGGAACGGTACGAGTGGGAACGCGAAGGGCGTTCCTACCCTACTCTATTTGTCGCAATTCCATGCGACCTTCTACTTGCCAATCTCGCTGTTTCCCACGTAGTGCGCGTTCAGCAAAGTACTGAGAGGCACCAGACCCTTGTAGACAAATTTCTGCACGCGCTGGCCGTGATATGTTTCCCCTGTGAATATGTT
>JBDTBI010000152.1:0-5998 GCA_039924215.1 Acidobacteriaceae bacterium | reverse complement strand
GCAACTGTGCTAATGGAATCGACGACGGAGTTGGCCTCTTTCTCTTCCGCTCCGATCGATCCGGCGCAGTTTGCACTGCCTGCCGGATTCACCGAGGTACAGCCCCGCAATATGAAATAAAGAGTTCCAGTTCTAGTGGGCCGCTGCATGAATCGCCAGCAGTTTTTCCAGCAGCGGCCTGAGATGTTTCAGATTCAGCGCATTCGCCCCATCCGATTTTGCATGGGCCGGATCGTCATGGACCTCCAAAAAGATGCCGTCAACGCCCGCAGCGACGGCAGCCCGCGCCAACACCGGAATAAATTCCGGCTGGCCTCCCGACACCCCATCTGCGGAAGAGGGTGTCTGCACCGAATGCGTACCGTCGAAAACGACGGGCGCATAGTTCCGCATGATTGCCAGGGAACGCATATCGACAACCAGATTGTTGTAGCCGAAACTTGCGCCGCGTTCGGTGAGAAATACACGCGCATGGTCGCCCGTCGAACGAATCTTCTCGACCGCATGTTGCATGTCCCACGGCGCGACAAACTGGCCCTTTTTCACGTTCACAGCACGGCCGGTTTTTGCGGCTGCAACCAGCAGGTCTGTTTGGCGGCACAGAAATGCCGGAATCTGCAGCACATCCACATCCTCAGCGACCCGTTCGCAATCGTGGGCGTCATGCACGTCGGTCAGCACCGGCAGACCTGTCGCCTGAGCCAGACGCCGCAAGATGTTGCAGCCTTCCTCCAGCCCCGGACCGCGAAAACTCTTCAACGACGTGCGATTCGCCTTGTCATAGCTGGCCTTGAAGATATACGGAATACCCAGATCGCTGGTAACGCGCTGGATGGCGTCGGCCATCGTGCGAACGTGGGCTTCACTTTCGATGACGCAAGGCCCGGCGATAAGAAAAAGTTTGCCGGAGCCGACCTGCACCGTTCCGATTTCGAATTCGTGATGCTCTGGATTATCCACGGAATGATCAGAACACAATGTCATGAGAATATGGAAGGCTCGTTGCTTCCAGCACGAAATCTCATGAATCTGGTTTGGCTTCCATCGCTTGACGCATCCTTACGTTCGAAAGCTGGTCCAATGTCATAAATTCATCCCTATGCCATAAAATAAGGTATGGCCACTCTGCCTACTGCTGCATCTTCCGATGCTGACAACCGACATCTCGCTGAGACCTTCGAGATGCTGCTCGCGACTGTGCGCCAAAACCGTCCCTCCGACGATATCGGCATCATTCAGCGGGCATACGATTTTTGCCTGGAGCACCACGCCGGACAAAGACGTGCTTCCGGCAATCCATTTGCGCTGCATCCGCTTGAAGTAGCTCGTGTTCTAGCGGAAATGAAGCTGGACTCGACCGCCATTGCCGCGGGCCTGCTGCATGACGCAGTCGAAGATACCCCGGTGACAAGCAAGCAGATTGCAGAACTCTTCGGCGAACAGGTTGCCCACATCGTCGATGGCGTCACCAAAATCGAAAAAATCCAGTTTGCAAATCGGGAGGACCGCCAGGCCGAGAACGTCCGCAAAATGCTGTTGGCTATGGTCTCGGACGTACGTGTCGTGCTCATCAAACTGGCGGACCGTCTCCACAATATGCGCACGTTACAGCACCTGCAGCCGGAACGCCAGCAATCGATTGCGCGTGAGACGCTGGAGATCTACGCGCCGCTCGCGCACCGCCTGGGCATGGGGAAACTTCGCAGCGAGTTGGAAGATCTCGCCTTCCGTTATGTCGATCCCGTCGGCTACGATCAGATCAATTCCGCCGTGGAAGCGCATCGCCAGCAGGGAGAGCAATTCCTCCGCGACATTGAGG
The DNA here is from genome assembly GCA_039924215.1 of Acidobacteriaceae bacterium. GTDB lineage: Bacteria > Acidobacteriota > Terriglobia > Terriglobales > Acidobacteriaceae > JAKAAZ01. Next base: position 4,179 of record JBDTBI010000152.1, on the reverse strand, counting down.
CTCTACTGCACGAGCGCCTTGCAGAACACAACATTACCGCACGGGTCGATTGGCGCATCAAGCGACTCTATTCCATCTACCAAAAATTGCAACGGCAGCGCATCACCGTCGATCAGGTATACGATCTGCTGGCAATTCGTGTCATCACGCAAACGGTGCAGGACTGTTATGCCGTGTTCGGCCTCATCCACAGCCTCTGGCGTCCCGTCCCCGGCCGTATCAAGGACTTTATCGCCATGCCACGGCCCAACCTCTATCAATCACTTCACACCACAGTGATGGTGGAGGGAGGCCATCAGTTTGAGGTCCAGATTCGCACGGAGGAGATGCATCGGGTCGCTGAGGAAGGCATCGCCGCGCATTGGAAATATAAATCCGGCGGCTCTCCCGTAAATGCAAAAGACGAGCAGCGTCTCGCCTGGGTTCGGCAAATTGTCGAGTGGCAACGCGACATGACGGACCCCAACGAATTTCTTTCCACGCTCAAGATTGATCTGTACCCGGAAGAGGTCTACACCTTCACGCCGAAAGGTAAAGTCGTCGTCCTACCGAAAGAGGCCACTCCCATCGACTTCGCCTACACCGTTCATACGGAGGTGGGAAACACCTGCACTGGCGCAAGAGTCAACGGCCGCATGGTGCCGTTAAAAACGCGTCTGCGCAACGGCGATATCGTTGAAATCATCACGCAAAATGGCCATACGCCCAGCCGCGACTGGCTGACGTTTGTCAAAAGCACTCGCGCCCGCAACAAAATCAAGCACTGGATCAATGAGCATCAACGCGAGCGCGCCATCGAAATAGGCCGCAAACTACTGGACCGCGAAGCCCGCAAATACAAAATTTCCCTCTCTCATGTCACCGAAGCGGAACACATGAAGGCGGCAGCGGAGTATGGCTTGGCGAATCCCACCGACCTCCTGGCTGGTATAGGATTCGGCAAGTTTTCGGCCCGCCAGGCTCTCAATCGGCTCGTACCCGGCTCCACCAGCACCCAGCAGCCAGAGGGGGGAACCACCTCCGGAATGTCCGACGTCGTCAAGCGCGTCTTCTTCCGAAAAGGTTCCGATTCACTCACCGTTGAAGGACAGAACGACCTGCTTGTCTACCGTGCGCGATGTTGCAATCCTATTCGCGGGGAAGAAATCATCGGCTACGTCACCCGAGGCAAAGGCGTTGCGGTTCATGCTCGAAGCTGTCCGAACGTGCAGAACCTTCTCTATGAATCCGACCGCCGAATCGCTGTCGAATGGGCGCGCCTCCAGTCAGACGAAAGCCCTGCCCAGCGGGCAACCTACCCGGTCAAGCTGATTGTCTATTGCGATGATCGCGCCGGGATGCTTCGTGAGATGACGGCTGTCATTTCGGACGATGGCACCAACATCCGCGCCGTCGATACCAAGGCGGGAACCGGCGAGGAGGCAATCCTCGAGTTTGTCGTGGATGCCTATGATGTAGGACATCTGGTCCGCCTCATGAACGGCCTGCGCCGCCTGCCCGGGGTGCGCGACGTCCAGCGCCAGCAAAAAATTTAATCGGAATTGTTCTGCATTGTTTGCTACCGGGCCACGGACATGGCTCCTTCGCTCGTCGTCACACTGGTCACCGCACAACCGTCCATCGTGTCCCTGAACTTGAAATATGGATGGAAGAACAGGGCTGCTCTAGCGTCACCATTGCCCTCTACCAGTTCAGGCAGCCACACTCCATCAGGGTAGCGTTGCTGCCGTACATGAATCCAAAATCCTTTATGCAAGTTCGCCAGCAGCCCTCCGCCAATCCTCACATCGTGGTCCAGACGAGCGTTCAGGTCCACCAGTTCACCCGTCGCTTCGTCCACCTGAATCGTTCCAGACATGTTGTGCAGAAAAGTCTCTTCCACGCCCTTCGGGTGCACGCTGGGATCGCCGCTCAGATCGTACGCCAGCGTCGAACGTCCCCCGCGATCCAACCGATGCCCGTTCGTATAGCGCAGCATACGCAACAACATGTCGAGCTGCTTCTCACTCTCCGCATCTCGCCTGGCAACGTATTGCAGATCTGAATCCTTCTTTATCTGCTTCTGAACCCGTTCCGTTTCTTTCTTATGCTGGCCCGCACTCAACGGGTCGCCGTCTTTGCCGGTAAGCTCGTCAATTTCCTGGCCGTTGACGAAAAACATATCGTACCGCCGAATATCCCGTCGCCTTACCTTGCCATGCTTATCCGTGTTGTCCCCTTCACGGATCGTCTTACAGATATAGCGCTCCTGCTCCGCCTCGGATTGCTTTAGATTCTTCAGAACGCGCTGCTTCAGCTCAACGGCCGACGGTAAAGGCGCATTCCAGTCAATCTTTGCCACAGCAAGATGGGCTGACTTTGTTGTCTGTTGTAGGACTGGCCGTCTGTCCACCTGCGCCCGTGCTGGCACACCGACGAAAGTGAGCGCAAAAACTCCAGCCACGAGCATCCCTCCCTTGCGCAAACCAAATCTCCTCTCTGCGACCTCAAGTCGTTAGACTGTTAGCACGCATTCTGGTCACAAAACGCGCCGAACCGTTGCCGCTGTTCCGCCACTTCGCAGAACTCCCACCGCGACCGAGTACAATCTTCGGTATGAATTCGTCCAAAACAGCAATCCACACAGAGGAAGCGCCTGCAGCCATTGGCCCCTACTCGCAGGCGATCCGTATCGGCAATCTGGTGTTCACTTCCGGGCAGATCGCTCTCGATCCGGCGACCGGACAACTCGTTTCCGGTGGCATCGAAGCCCAAACCCATCGTGTGCTTAAGAATCTTGGAGCTGTACTCGCCGCAGCCGGGCTGGAGTTCTCAAGCGTCGTGAAGACAACAGTCTTCCTCAAGGATATGAACCACTTCCCTGCGGTGAATGCCATCTATGCGGAATATTTTCAGACGCAGAATGGCCCAACCCCGGCGCGCTCGACGGTGGAGGTGGCCCGTCTGCCGAAGGATGTGCTGGTAGAAATTGAAGCCGTCGCCGGCTGACAAAGAACGATCTTTGTATCGGCACCAAATTGATTTGCTTGCATCCGCGGTATCGGTGTCGAACGAAAGAAAGCTTCGTCGCTTCCGGAAACACAAAAGGCAGAGGAAATATCCTCTGCCTTTTGGCTAAAACCTAGCGCTCGCCTTACAGCGGCTGAACATCAGCAGCTTGCCAGCCCTTCGGTCCCTTCACAACGTTGAACTGCACGGCCTGGCCCTCTTGCAGACTCTTGAATCCGTTTGAATTGATCGCGGAGTAATGCACGAAAACATCCTCACCATTTTGGCGCGAAATGAAGCCGAAGCCCTTCGCATCGTTGAACCACTTTACTGTTCCTTGTTCCATTTGAATCTTACTTCCTAGTCATATTGAATTTACGTTGAAGGGAATCGGAGCGACTACAAGCAGAAACTTGCACGTTTGGGCAAAATCTACAACTGCCCGGTTCTATTCGGACGCAGCTCCAGTGTATCCGTATTCGATTCAAATGCAAGAAAAAAATATAGGTTAGCGTTCTTATCGAGGAAGGCTCCAGCTTGAAGCCGGACCGTACCCCAGGCGAATGCCTCAGCGGCTGCGCTATCCTAGCTAACACATGCTATTTGAACGGGAAGCGGCCGATTGGCTCGAAGACGTTCTTCCCACGCTGGCGGAAGGGTTCTCCTCGCTCCCACCCAGCCATTCCCCGCCCCTCGATCAAGCCGCGATGGTCGCTGTCCTTCGCGAAACCGCCGTTCGGCTGCGCGAGAATTACCCCTACTTTCATCCCCTGTATGCGGGCCAGATGCTCAAACCGCCCCATCCTATTGCTCAGGCAGCGTATGCGCTCGCGATGCGGCCCAATCCCAACAATCACGCTCTCGACGGCGGTCGAGCCAGCTCGTGCATGGAAATTGAGGCTGTTCATGCCCTCGCTTCCATAGTTGGCTGGACAACCCACCTCGGCCACCTTACCAGCGGTGGAACTTTCGCAAACCTCGAAGCACTGTGGATCGCAGGGCAGTTGCACCCCGGAAAGACCATCCTCGCGTCCGATCAGGCACACTACACGCATCCTCGCATTTGCGGCGTACTGCAATTGCCCTTCGCTACTGTTCCAACCGACCAGCGCGGCAGATTAAACCTTGAAGCTCTGGAAGCCAGACTCCAACAGGGCAATGTCGGCACCGTGGTTGTTACGTTGGGAAGCA
>JBDTBI010000151.1:0-10769 GCA_039924215.1 Acidobacteriaceae bacterium | reverse complement strand
GAATGGGGCGGTTCCATCGAAGTTCGTCGGGGTCGCGCTCCCTGCCGTGGCGATTCCTGTTCCATTGAAAGTGAAGACGCTTCCCGGATAGCCCGCAACTGTGCCCCAGCTCCCAATCCCGCTGGCGAATGTAACGTTGTTCGCGTTGCTGGTCGCATCGCTGAAGGTTGTCCCACTGCCTTCGTTCATTTGCCAGCCTTCGGTGAGGTTCGTGTTCAGGCCGTTGATTGTTATGGCTACCGGCTGCGTGTGCGTGTTGGTTCCATCGGTCGCGCTGGCGCTGAATGTGGTAGTCGCCGCTGCTTGCGTGGCCGGGAAGCTAACAGAAAGGGTGTTGGAGCCGCTGCCTGTAATCGTGGAAGGCGAGTAACTGCTGCTCATACCGGATGCCAAGCCGGTTGTCGAGTAGGTCGCTGTGCCGGTGTAGCCAGAGATGGCCGTCTGCGCGATGGCGAAGGTGGGAGTCTGCGTGCCGCCCATTGTGGGAACATAGGTTTTTGTGTTCGGCGTCACCGCAAAGCTGAAATCAGTCTTCTGCGGCTGCGTGGCAATGAAGCTGCAAAGTATGTCTGCCGCGCCGTAAGACGTGACGGCCATCGTGTTCGCATCGACCGGAGCCGTAGTCGAAACAGCCGCGCCGCTCTTCGAGTAGCAGGTGAAGACGGGATATTCGTCCGAGAGGTCATGGACGTAATTGATGGTGGACGCGCTGGAGAATGTGTTCTCAATCTTCACGCTGTTCGTGGAAAGATCGCCGCCCTTGTTGACGATGGTTGTGCCATCTGGCGGCAAACCGCCGCTTCCTGTTGCTGAAATCACGCCTGCGGTGCAGCTTGTGCCGCTGCCACACTTCACACCGCCCAGAACGGATGCGGTCGCTTCGGGGAGGGTATAGCCGCCGCCGCCTCCGGAGATACTGGCCCACGCATCCGATTTGCAGTAGTAGAGCGTGTTTGAGTCTTGCTGAAGATAGAGACTGTTTTGCGTGCAGCTTCCGGTAGGCGATCCATTGCCTTGAAGCGTGGGCGACTGGCACATTGGCATCCCGCCGCCTTGGGGAATGGCATAGGCTTGACCCGCCGGACAGTACGTCGCCGGTGGATAGGCAAGCCAGCTTCCTGAGCCGCTGCAAGTTGCGTTCGCCTGTCCGGGCGGCAGCGTGGTCGATGTCCAACTCGCACCGCCCGCGCACGCGATATGGGGATAACCGAGCCCGATGACTTGGTTCCTGTCGGATACAGCATAACTGTCAAAGCTCCACACGGAACCGCTCAGTGTGACGGTCGGCACGGTGAGGTAAGCGGTTGTGCCATTCGTCACGGTGATGGTGTAGAGCAGTCCGTTTGGCGTAGACGTTGCCGGATTCCCCACGAGAAGCGAACCGGATAAAGCTCCAGAACTGTTGAGCGTGCCGCAGACTGGCCCGCTAACGGGTCCGTAGCCACTCGGGGTGTACGTGATCGGGACTCCCGCACCATTGACGCCCACGAAGCAAAGCTGTGAGCCCGAAGGCGGATGGATCGCCGTGCCGGAGCCATTGTCCACCAGTACATTGGTCGCTGTGATGGTGGTCATAGCCTGCCCAAGGACCGCAACTGGCAGGGACAGAAACAGAGCGAGCGTGAGAAGTCGTTTTACCATGTCCATCCATTCTCGTTGTCGTAATAGAGTGTGTTCGATGTGGCCGAAGAATTGTTGTCCACCTGATGCTCGAAAATCAACGAGGGCGTTGCAGTCAAAGTCTTCGCGCTATACGTGTTGCCGATGTTTGAATAGACCACAGAACCATCGAGCACGAACGTCTCATAGGTGTACGTGTGGGCCGTCTGATCGTAGGTTCCGTAGAGCTGAAAATGATGCCAGACATTGGTAGACGACAGCGTCGTACATGCGTAGGTAGGGATCGTGCCGCCGCCCGAACTTAGGATCGTCCAATCGCCATGGAACATATCCCAGAAGCGCCACTTGCCGCTGGCAGAATCGCATTGCATGGAAAGGAAGTATTCGTAGCTGCCATCGTAAATATCTGGGTCAAATTCGATAGCCTGGATCGTGGTCGCGGACGAGGGAATATAGAACCACAAGTCATCAATAATGTGCGCGATCGAGCTGATTGTCGGCCCAAACGCTACCGTCGTGGTCACGGAGGCAATATTCGTGCCGGAATTGAACGCCTTCACTTCGATGCTATGGGTGACGCCTTCAGAAAGGCCTGTGAGGGTGTAATTGATCGGCGTAATCGGCGCGGTGGTAGCACTATTGAAGACGGGCGTCGGGTTGCCATCGAGATAAATCTGGATTCCCGTTACATGCGTGCCAGTGACTGTGATCGGTACGCTGACGCTGGTCACGTCTCCATGGCTGTTGAAGGACTTCACCACGGCGGTATGGGTGCCCACGGCGAGGCCGCTGATCGTATAGCTGATCGGAGTGATCGGCGGAGTCGAGCCGGAATTGAAGACGGGCGTCGGGTTGCCATCCACGTAAATCTGGATCGCTGTGACCGTGTAGAGGGTGTCGGATGAGCTTGCGCCGATGGTGACGTTGTTTCCCGACGTGCTCGGTGTGGGCACGGTGAGCGTCAGCGTGTTGACTGTGTTTGTGCCACCAGAGGGAGCCGAGGCTGTCGGAACGGAGGTGTCTACTGCGCTGGCGTTGAATGTGATGGTATTCGCGGACGTGGTAGGCGTGGGCACTGTCAAGGTCAATGTGCCGGACGTATTGGTCCCGCCAGTCGGGGCGACGCCTTGCGCCATTTTCCGATAGGCAAGCACGTTGAATCCGTTGCCGTTCGACGTGACTGATTCCGCCGCGCCGCTCAGGGACGGGCTAGAAATGCTGAATGCCTGGCTCCCGCTGCCGGTGTTTGTTCCACCCGCACACGCGGTTCCCGTGCAAAGTGCCCAGCTTCCCGGATTCGATCCTGCATTGATCTGGAGGTTCTGGTACGCAACCGCGCCCGTCGGCGGGATGGGAAGCGTAGATTGTCCGGCAAGAACGCCTGTCGATCCAGTCGGGCTCAGGCTCGCCGCCTGCGTGCTTGGAGCACAGCCAATCAAGAGACAACTACAAAGGAGACTCAAGAGGAGTTTCATTGCGCCCCCAGGATGATCGTGATCGCGCCGCCGGTAATTGGCGAGGCCGTCGGATTGTTCACGCAGTAGGAGGCCGTATTCGGCGCGGAAGGCCATATTTTTAGTTCCAACCCGCCCACTGTTCCCCATCCTGTAATGCTGCTAGGGTTGCCGCCATTGCCAGCGGTTACAACCATCGTGGTTGTCAGCCCGGAGATGGTGACGGATGCGGGAGACGTGGAACCGGAGCTGCCATAACAGGAGTTTGCCGGAATCGTGAAGGTGGGTACCGCCAGATTCACGTCCGCAACGCCGCCGCCAGATGTACTGCCAAGCTGACCCAGTCGCAGCGTGATCGCGCCGCCGGTAATCGAGCTGCCGGTTGGATTGTTGACGCAATAGGAAGCTGTGTTTGGAGCGGAGGGCCACGCCTTCAATTCGAGACCGCCCGAGGTTCCCCATCCGACGATTGCGGTTGGACTTCCCGTATAGCCAGCGACAATCAACGCGGTCGAGGATAATCCCGCCATGGCAACCGTGGCGGGCGAAGACGAACCGGAGGAACCGTAACAGGCTCCGGCGGGAATGGCGAAACTCGGAATGGAGACACTAACGTTAGCAGCGCCGCCACCGCCGCCGCCGCCCGCAGTGGAGCTGATGATTTGATTCGGCCAGCTCCCCGCAAGCGTGATATTTGTGCCCGCAACCAGTCCCGGCGATGTGCTTCCGTTTCCGCCATAAGCAACAGCCAGCGGGCTTGTCATGGCGTTCAGGCTCGTAATATCGTAGTTCGCGCCGCTGTGGGCTGGGCTGTAGCCAAGCGCCGTTTGCTTGTTATTGAGTTGCGTTTGGATGCTGCTGGTTGGATCGACGTAAGACATGATCGTCGGCGTCACGCCGTCCAGAGTTTTATTGCTCAGACTCTGCGTATCGGTGGTGCCAACCAATGCACCAACAGGTGCGATAAAGGATGTAGACCACGCCGAGCCGGTTGAATTCGGGATTCCGGCAGGAGGATAGATCATCCCTCCGCCGCCGCCCGTGCCGATCGAAGTCCATGAACCCGCGCGACAGTAGTAGAGTCCGGCAGTATCTTGCTGGAGATAAACGCTGTTTTGGGTGCAGGTCCCGGAAGGTGCGCCGATGCCCTGGACGGTAGGAGCTTGGCAGAACGCGCGTCCGCCGCCCTGGGGACCGAGGTACGCCATGCCGGTCGGACAGTAAAGCTGGGCGTGCGCGGTGAGCGCAGCAACCAACAGAACGAGGAATGTAGATGCCCGCCGAACCATGCAGCCTCCGGTTGGCACCCTGAGTCGTTCTCTATCTTACCGCATCAGTTTCCAAACGCCATCCAATTCGCCGAAACGTTGCTGCCGTTGTTCGCGATCGTCACGCCTGTGGTCGAGAATGCCACAACATACGTGATTCGATCCGTCCCGCCCAACGTCGAAGCAACCGCCGCCCAGCAATTCGCGGGGAATGCGGTTGGAAACGAAACGGGAACTCCGACGCTTCCCGGCATGGATGTTTGGCCCCATTTCACGATGATCCCGTTCGACAATGCCGACGATCCGCTCGGCGCGGAGAATGCGACCCAGAAGACGCGATTGCCCGTCGAGTTGGTCACGTTAAACCCAGTCGAATCGACCTCGCTGACGTAGGGAATCCGATCATTCGATCCGTTCGTGGTGACAATCACGCATGGAACGGAGCCATAGGGCATGGACGATGGAAAATTGATTCGCATCGAATTGTTGATTGGCTGCGATTGTCCCCATTGAATCAGCGTTCCATCGGAAAGCGTAGTCTGCCCCGCCTGATTCGAGAATGCGCCCCACGAAGCTCCGACATTCGAGCCGTTATTCGCGATGGTGAGACCGTACAGGGTTGTGTTGTTGATGAACGAGACGCGGTCAAATCTCGATCCAACACCGCCGAAGGAGAATGTCGATGCGAGACAGGACGCCGGGATAAGCAGCGGTTCCGGGAACGGCGCGTAGGTCGAAGGTGTAAACCCTCCGGTTGTTCCCCATTCGACAATCGTTCCATCGGGGAGAACCGTATAGCCCGGATTGGACGGCGCGTAGGACGATCCGCTGCCGGTGTTGGTCGAACCAATTCCAACCCCGAATCCGAGACCAATCAGCGAGAGATAGCCACTCTCATCCGTGAACGTCTGATAAGCCGAAGTCGTCAAGTTGTAGAGAACCCAGTAGGTTGTCGAGGATGCGAATCCCGTTAGTGTCGCCGCCGGAAGCGTGATCGTCGATCCATTTTTCAGTTGTGCGGAGCCCGCTGTCCCCACCGGGCGTCCAACCTGATAGACCTCGATATTCCATGATCCGCCCGCAATCACAGGCGTGAGTGTCATATTCTGCGAGTTGTTATCGCCGCCAACGGTATAGGCATATGCGGATACCTGGTCAAGCGTTTGCTGCATCTGCCCGAGAAGGTTGACACTCAAGAACTTGAAATAGATCGTCTTGCCGGTGAGTGACGGGTTGTAACTGTATTGGAAGATTTGCGTATCGATGCGCACGAAATCTTGGCCAACCGTGTGCCCGATATTTGCGGTTGATGCCACGCCGCGCCGGAGATACGTCAGGTTGTAGTCATTCGTCTGGCTGTCCGACCCGGTTAACTGAGCGTTCATGTACGAGAGATATTCGTCTCCCACTTTCGAGAGCGTTGCGAATCCATCCGCCTGCTGTTTCGAGACATTGAAAAGCTGCCCTGTGGTTTCAACCGAGAGCGTGTTGATTAGATCGGGGTCGGAGCCTTGTGGCAAGTCCGCCGTCAACTTTCCGCCGCGCGATGTTCCTGTCTGGTTTCCAATCTGGTTATACGCATCGCCATCGAGCGAAAGCATGATGACGCAGCCGCCCCAGTTTGCGCCTCCTGTCAATGCCATCCAGATTTGATAGGGAGAGTTCGCAACCGTGACCGCGACGCTTGCCGGAGGTTCAAAGACCTCTGTCGCAATCGTGTCGCCGGGATCGGCCATGCTGGGCAGGGGTGGAGGAATGCTTGCCGGTTGCTTCGGGTAGAGAGTCGCGGTCGCAGTGCCCCAGGGAAACTCTTCCGCCGTAACCGAGTAGACGCGGTTTCCGTCTTCCTCGATTTTCGTGATGCGTACAGGCTCTTTTGCGAGACCCGTCACCACGTCGGTCAATGTCACCAGATCCATTGGCTCCAGAAAGCAGTACCGAAGCCCACTGATCTTGAACGAGAATGTGCGCCGGATGTTGACCTGACGTTTCAGCCGGATATTCGCGGCGAAGTTGGCTGCGGCTTCCGTCTTCAGGAAGCTGTAGTCCTTCTGTCCCTCGGGGCGTAAGCCGAACAAAGCCACCGCGTTATCGTCTTGAATCACAATCGAATCGTCGTTGTAGTCGTTCTGCCGGTTGACAAACTGGATGTGGACTTCGTTGTACGCATCCTGCCACGGAGTTCGGCTGATCTCTACCGGGTCTCCGTCTGCATCGACGATGAAGTCGGTATCATCCAGATTGACGACTGGGGCTGTGAGCGGCGAGAAAACATATCCGTTTCCGACCACGGTGGTATCGCCATAGGGAATGAACTTGAGAGAATTTTCGCTCCAGAACACGCCTACATTCCCAGCTTCGCACCACTGCGAGATGTAGTCGGAAGCGGGCTGCGCGGAATCGAGCAATGGCGAGACAAAGAAGCTGTTCGCATTCCAATAGTCACTCGCGACCGTATCGAGACTGTCATCAATGTTTCCGGGAAACTGGACGCCCCAGAGCATGTTTTTAAGGAAGTTTGCGATCCAAACCGCGCAATCCGCGTCCACAATCCCGGCCCCGAACTGGAATGGCCCAAGAACTTCATAGTTGTAGTTTTCAATCTGGCCCGATGGCCCGAGGTCCATATTCTCCGCGCAGATTGTGGCAATCGTGGTGTAGCCGAGCGCCTGAGAGCGATGTTTCGATGTGAGATAGCTCCATGGTGCCTGACCTTGTGCGCCATTGAGTAGCGTGAAGCTCAAGGTTGCCGATGGATTCAGGTTCGAGTTTGACTGTCGCCAGGTATAGACGATAGCAACCGGACGCAGCCCGTCTGCCGGCGCGAAGAGATAGTTGCCGTTGTTCGGGTTATAGGTTCCGGAGGCGCTCGGTGTTCCACCAACTGGATAGAGCGGCGCTCCCGTATCGATGAAAAACACCTTCACGTTTGTGCGGTAGGTTGTCTGCTGCAGGACGGTGATCTCATATGGATACGTGTTCGGGACCTGGTAATCTTCCGTCGCGGTGACCACGTAGAGGGAATAGCTGTAACTGATCTGAACCGCCTGACCACCCATTGCGGAGGGAAAGTTGTAATTTCCGAGTCCATCCGTGGTGTAGTGGGTGCCAACCTGAGCCGCAACCGCATAGGTTCCGGTCTGCGTTGCCGGTCCGGGCGAACCATAATCGTTCGCTGTGACCGAGTACGGCGTCAGAATGCCGACGCCAAGATCGGTATCGTATCCATTCGGGTTGCCTACGGTGTACGCGCCGCCGCCTGACGGCACCGTGTAGGCTTCGGTAACGCTCTGGAGGGTGAGACGGCCATTCTGACCCCACACGCCGCCTATACCGACCACGGGGCCATGACAGAGCGCCGCCACGATAGATGCCTGGTAGTCATACTGCGTGGAACCCTTACCTAGACCCGAGCCGCCCTGATGACTGTATGCGGAGCCGCTGGCATTGAAGTCGCCATACCAAAGCAGGTATCCAGGGACGCGTGCCGTTCCCGCGAGGATCGGGATGGCAATGCCATAGATCGACTGTGTGACCTGCAGGCTGTGCAGCTTCGGGGTTGCGTTTTGGTTACTTCCGAGTGCCAAACGTCACCATCCTAGAATGCGAAAGAATCGTGGTGGAGAATCGCGGTATTTCCGAACCGTCGCCACAATCCGGCTATCGATGGCTCCATTCGATTCAATCACGCCAAACGGGTTGAGTGCATGGATCACGCGTCCCGGCCATGGCTCCAGTAGAATCATGCCGTGCGAGTAGATGTGTCCCCAGCGTAACAGGCAAACATCCGCCGCCATCGTTTCTTCGGCGCGAATCTCGCGGTAATACTTGAGCAATTCTTCGATATACGTCTCATCGATCCGATTCAACATAAATTGCAGGTTATAAAGCGGCAAATCGACCGTATCGGGTGCGCCATGGCCGCAGTAACACGCCTTCAGGAGGTAGCTGCAATCCACGCCACCATGCTGCCCCTTGACCATCGCACCATCGCGAAACGGCGTTCCCATCCATGTTTGCGCCTCCGCGAGAACCGCCGATTTTTGCTCTTGGATCGCCATCTCAGATGAAAGTTTCTTTGTTGGGGATAAATGGGTGTCCTCCGAAGTTGTTGGGCAATCCACCAGGAATAAGGTTTGAGAACTTTTGCTGGCAGGTAAGCATGGTGTGATCGCAGCCCGCTGTGGCGTTGAATGTATCACCGACCGCAACCGGGAAAGGAAATGGACGCGAGAGCCGAAGGTTGCCGCCGAGATGCGATTGAATGTACCCAGATAATCCATTGTTTGCCCCAGATGTGAAGGTAATTCTTCCCTGCGTGTAATAGCCGTCTGCCTGCGCAAATGCAGTCGACGGGACAATGACGATATTGCTTGTTCCGGCTCCCACCGCATTCGGAAACGTGAAGTTTGCGAGCTTCACCGTGCATCCGGAATCGCCTAACGTCCAGCCGCAGGATGGCTGCAAGAGCTTTCTCGGCATGTTCTGATTGAGCGTGAACGTGAACGGCTTCGCCTCGCCCTTGAGCGTAGTGCGGCCTATCGGAGTAAACGTCGTAATCTGACCGCCGAAGCGAATCACGGCACCGAGAGCGGTGTCATCCCAAACATCCGGCATGTAGACCGTCTGGATCAGGATCGTGGCCGCATCGAAGAGCCCCAGTTGCGCGGCTTCGTTCAGGCTGATATTCCAGTTCGGGAGTAACTCCTCTGAATCCGAGAAAACTTCAAATTCAGCCGACGCTGACATTGGCCCCAGATCGCACGTCGTTCCTGTCACATGCCATGCGCCCCAGCGACTCGGCAGAAATGTCTTCCCGCCAAAATGGATCGGCAACTGGCCGTCGGTTGCATAGAGTACAAGTCCGTTGGTCAGGGTCACGGTAAATAGATCGGCAATGTATGTCGATTCCACATCCGTAGACAACAGAAAATCGAGTAATGCCATCGGGATATGTTTCATGCGAGCACGCTCCCCAGAATCACGCTCCGCAACTGGAGGCTCTTCATTTCCCATATCTGCCGGGCGAACTGGGAGAACTTGGCCGCTGGATCGAGGAACCGCACACGATAGAAGAAACTGCCGCTCCACGTTAGCACCACGCCCGCCGCAGGTGCGACCGCGAAGGTGATGATGCCGGTAGGCGAAACCACGTATCCACTCGAAAGTACAACATTGTTCCCGTAGAGGATCGGCGCGTTATTCAGGTTCTGCACGATGTCCTGACCCATGCCAATGGGCCGAATCAACTGAAATTGAGTCAGCGTCCCATCTCCGATGCCGAACGAAGCGTTTACGGCCTGGTTGTCATAGGGATCGTCGTAGAGGAAATCCGAGAACGGGCCACCCATTTGCAGAAAAAAGCCCAACAGGTAGCCGTAGATGCTGGATGGCAAATTCTCCGCTCCGCGTGCCCACTCCAGCTCATACTCAATGTCCCAGATCGGATACGGCTGGACACTGGCCCGAATCTCGCCAATCTTTGCAATCGGCGTGTGGATCAACACGTCAAAGCTGGGAGACTTCGAGGGAAACTTGAAGCCGAAGGGCGTTGGATCGAAGATGATGTTTTGGTGCATTAGAATCTCCTGCCGTTTCTGACCGCGCGATGCACTGAATCCGCAACCGTGTCCGCGTGACGCCGTGCCATATCCTTAAAATTCCTGTCTGTGATGCCATTGAAATTCGCAGTCGAGTGGACTGCGGACGAACTCGACATAGACGAATTGGAGTTGGCAACGGAAGTGAGCATAGTGGTCAGATTGCGCGGGAGAACACCTTCTCCGCCGTGGACGAGAGCGATACCTGTGTTTGGCACAATGCCGCCGCGTTCAAACGCGCCCATTGCCATAATTGCCGCGAAAGTGGCTGCGGCAGCACCCGCACCTAACGCGGGTCCGATAACAGGGATGCCAGAATAAGCTCCATAGGCTTTCGCGGCATCCACCTTTGCGTGTACGAAGAGTTCCTTCAACGCATTCGCGCTGGTGATAGCACTCGACTCGCCAGCGGCCACGGCATCGCTCGTCACTTTGAGCTGATTTGATACGCTGTGTGCGATCCGCGACTGGACCTCATACTGCAATTGCTTGACCAGCATCTTCTCAAAGTTTCCCGCAACCGATTCCAGCATCTGCACGCCCATATTGGCAAACGCGCGTCCCACGTTTCGCGTGCCAAAGATGAGTTTGTTCTGCATTCCCAGCCACGCAGAGTTGATCTGGTTAGTCGCATCCACATAGGGCTTGGCAATGTCAGTTGCAGTCTTCGCGTTGTTCTTGAGGGACGATGCCTGTGATTGCGCGATTACCTGATTGAGTTGCCGCTGCGCTTCTGCTGCCGCCCGCGTAGTCGGAGCGAGCGCCGCCAGCGCATCTCGAAGTGCGGCAATCTGTTCTGTATACATCCGCGCATCGGAAGCAGCCCT
>JBDTBI010000150.1:0-4308 GCA_039924215.1 Acidobacteriaceae bacterium | reverse complement strand
AGGAACCGGCCAACAATCGATCGCACGCGAATATTTTCGCTCAGCCCTTTTACTCCCGGGCGCAGCGCGCAAATACCGCGGACAATCAGGTCGATGACCACCCCTGCCTGCGATGCAGCATAGAGTGCGTCGATCACACTTTGCTCCAGCAGGGAGTTCATTTTAGCGATGATGTGCGCCGGCTTGCCTTCGGAGGCATGTTTTGCCTCTCTGTGAATGCGTTGGGCGAAGCCTTCTGCCAGATTGAGCGGAGCGACCAGCAGTGGGGCATAGTCATCCGATTCGGAATGAGCCGTCAGGTAATTGAACACATTGTGAACGGCGCTGGTCAATGTTGGATTTGCAGTGAGCAGGCTCAAATCTGTATAGAACGATGCGGTCTCCACATTGTAGTTTCCTGTTCCCAGATGGGCATACCGCCGCACGACTCCGTCTGCAGGATCACGGCGCACCAGCAATGCCAGCTTGCAATGTGTTTTAAGGCCGACGTTGCCATAGAAGACCTGCACGCCTGCATCCTCCAGGTCGTGCGCCCAGCGAATATTCGAAGCTTCGTCAAAGCGAGCCATCAACTCCACGACCACCGTAACTTCTTTGCTCTGGGCCGCTTCGCGCAAGGCCTGGAAGATCGGGGAATTGGCGCTGGTACGGTAAAGCGTCTGCTTCACGGACAGCACAGCAGGATCCTCTGCCGCCGCACGGATGAGTTCGACGACAGCACCGTATGAGTCGTAGGGATGATGCAGCAGGATGTCTCGCCTGCGGATTTCTTCAAAGAGATTGGCGGAGTCTCGATGCAACCGCAATCTATGCGCTACAAAAGGGGGATACTTCAGCTCCGGCTTGTCTGTCTTCGTGTAGAGATTCATCAGACGAGACAAATTGACCGGGCCATCGGTAGCAACGGTCTGGAATTCGTCCAGCTCAAAATTCGCTCGTAGTTTTTCTACGATTTCGGTAGCCGCATCGCTTTCAATCTCCAGACGGACAGCATCTCCCCTGCGCCGGTTATGCAACTCCATCCGTACGCTTTCGAGCAGGCTGCGGGTCTCTTCTTCCTGTAGGTAAAGGTTGCTGTTCCGGGTGATACGGAATGCCGCCTTCGACAGAAATTCATAACCGCGATACATGGCTGCGGACTGAGATTCAATGAGTTCATGCAGAAAGATATATTCGTAGGTGCCCGGAGCTGCTGGAAGCGAGACCAGGCGCGGCAACGCTCGCGGAACTGTAACCACGCCGAGCACCTGAGTGAAGGCGGATTTGCGCTTGCGGTGCAGCAACAGTGCCAGGCAAAGAGCTTTGTTCAGCACGTGCGGAAACGGATGCGCCGGGTCGATGGTGATCGGTGTCAGCAGGGGATCAACCTCGCTCTGGAAAAAGCGAATTGCATATTCCCTCTGGTTGTCATTCAGGTCGCTCCACGTCCGCATGTGGATGCCGGCCTCTGCCAGGGAGGGCAGAAGTTGATGATTCCAACATGCGTACTGGTCGGCAACGAATGCGTGCGTCTTTTTTGCAAGAGAATCCAGCGTCTGCTGGGGAGTCATCAGGTCCGGGCCGGCTTCGTTATACCCATCTTCAATGCGCTGCAGCAGACCGGCTACGCGGACCTCAAAAAATTCGTCCAGATTGCTGGCCGTAATGGCGAGAAACTTGACCCTTTCCAGCAATGGGTTGGAGTCGTTCCTGGCTTCGTCCAGCACGCGCCGGTTGAATTCTAGCCACGACTCGTCCCGGTTGAAATATCGTTTTGTAATGGAAGGTGTTCCCCGGCTTTTGAATGCCATGCGAGCTTGCTCTTCTTTTGGTGTTGCAAGGACTCCGGTCGAATAAAATGAACTACCAGTGTCTCAAATCCTCCGGCTCGGCGGTAGCGGCCTTTTTCTTAAGGCGCAGTCAAACTTCTCGTAGATTGCCATCCAGTATCCTAAAAGCGGAATAGTATGCCCGACAGGGAGAGATCTTCGAGGAGAGCGGGCAGAAACCGGAATTCGCTGAGGAATGTATGCTTCGGTAGAAAAGTTTTGCACTCTTCGAGCCGGTAGCTCATCTATTATCTAGCATCTACGTCCAACAACAGGATTGCGTTCGTAATTGAAGTTTTAAGAGCCATGCATATAGTTTTTCGCAAACCTCACTATCGCTGCCTGCGAATTCTGGCCCTTCTTGCGGTTGTGGGGAGTGCACAATGTTTGGTGCAGGCGCAAACGTCGACACCGAGTGCTTACCACAGCAGCGTTGTGCAGCAAAAGGCGCCAGGAGCGACGTTGCCTTTGTCAATCGACGATGCCGTTCGGATGGGCTTAAGAAATAATTTGGGAGCGATTCTTCAAAATACAGAAGTAAACACGGCCGGTGGAGAGAAATTGCAGCAGCTCCAATCCCTGTTGCCGACAATCAAGGGGACAGCGCAAGCTTCGGTGTCGCAGGTGAACCTGCAGGCAGAGGGGTTGAGAATCCCTGGATTCCCATCTGTAATTGGGCCCTTCGGCTCCACGGATTTTCGCGCCAGCCTTGATCAAGCGGTGCTGAATGTTTCCTCGCTGCAAAATTATTTGGCGGCGCGACACGATTTTGACGCGAGCAAGCTTTCCGCCAAGGATTCCGAGGATCTGGTTGTGCTGACGGTGGGCAATGCCTATCTGTTATGCCTCGCGGATGCCGCGCGCATCTCTTCCGTGCAGGCGCAGGTACAAACTTCCAAAGTCTCGCTCGATCAGGCCGTGCAGAATCATCGCAATGGAGTCTCGCCCCGGATCGACGAGTTACGCGCGCGCGTGGACTATCAGACCCAACAACAATCCCTGATCGCCGCCAACGATCAGTACCAGAAAGATCGGATTGCCCTGGCGCGTGCCATTGGCCTGCCGCTCGATCAGAAGTTCACGCTGACGGACCAGGTGCCGTATGCGCAGTTCAACACACCGACGCTGCCGGCTGCAATGGAGGAAGCGCTGAAGAACCGCAGCGATTTGAAAGCGGCGGAGCAGCAGGTGCAGGCAGGGGAACGATCCCTGAGTGCCGCCCATGCGGAGCGACTTCCGTCGGTCACCGCTCACGTGGACTATGGAGAATCCGGGGTGAACCCCAACAACTCCTACGCAACGCTGAATGCAACCGGAAAGGCTAGCGGGCCGATCTTTGAGGAAGGAAAATTGCGGGGAGATGCAAGGATTGCGGACGCTCAACTGGAGCAGGCTCGAGCCCAATTGAACAATCTGCAGGGCCAGATTCGAGCGGACGTGAAGGATGCAATTCTGGATATTCAGGCGGCGGAAAAACTGGTCGGCGTTGCGCGCAGCAACGTAAACCTGGCCGGAGAAACTTTGAAAGAGGCGCAGGATCGCTTCCAGGCTGGTGTTTCCGACAATCTGGCGGTATCGCAGGCGCAGTCCTCAGTGGCCCAGGCCAATGAGCAGTATGTCAGCAGCCTGTATCAGTTGAATGTGGCAAAGCTTTCTTTGGCGCGCGCAGTTGGCATGGCGCGTACGCAGTACAAGACATATCTCGGAGGACAATAATCGTGGCGGAATCGAGACCCGAAGAAACAAAGCCCGTGGAACAGAATCAGCGGGCGGATGCGAACGGCATCCAAAAGGACGCATCGCCGGATGAGACGGAACTACACCATCCCGAGGTGCGCACGCACAAGCGGTTTTTCATTATTGGAGTGGTGGTCCTTATCGTTATCGGCGTGCTGTTGTACTGGTGGCATTCCACGTATTACCAAAGCACGGATGATGCGCAGGTCGACGGTGATCTGGTTCAGATCAGCACGCGCACGAAGGGCTACGTCATCAAGGTGGATGTGGAGGACAACCAGCGGGTGGAAAAGGGACAGGTGCTGGTAGAGATCGATCCAAGTGATGCCCAGGCCACACTCGACAAGGCGGAAGCTGCATTAGCTACGGCCAAGGCGAACTATGAAGCTGCTCTGGCAAATGTGCCGATCACGACCACATCGACTGGCGCAACGTTAAGCTCTGCCGGGGCGGATGTGCGGGCCGCATTGTCCACAATCGCGCAGTCTGAAAAGCAGCTGGATGCGTCCCAGGCACAGGTGCTTTCCGCGGAGGCGGACAACACAAAAGCACAGCTTGACCTGAAGCGGTTCACACCCCTGGTGCAGCGGGATGTGATTTCGCGGGAGCAATACGATGCTGTGGTCGCCACGGCTGCCAGCAAAAAGGCGCAACTAGCCGCGGCTGAGGCGAATTTGCAGGGCGCGCACGACCAGGTTCGGGTTGCAAATGACCGCCTGGCGGCTTCGCGCGCCAATTTCAGTTCCGCCCGCACCGGACCGAA
>JBDTBI010000149.1:0-8145 GCA_039924215.1 Acidobacteriaceae bacterium | reverse complement strand
CAGCTTCAAAGTACCTCTCGGACAGTTGAAGAATCTGCTCCCGAAGTTCGCTGCTGCTTTCGCCCATGGTTCCTATCTTAAATGCAGCGGAGTTGTCCGCAGCAGAGAAGACGATGGCCGGTGGTCGGCTCGTTTCTATCCACCCCGCTCCGGTACAAAACTCTCCCGGCTCAGCTCGATACGCGCTTTGGCGATTATCGAGCTTGTCGACAGAATCTGAAAGTAAGGTTCCTGCTGTTCCAAGTTTCAAAGTCGGGGAATGAGGCACCCAGTTTCGTGTTCGATCCGTTCCTTGAGATGTGGGCCACACGCCAGCTCACGTTCAATCAACACATTCTCCCGATTTCGGGGTAATGTCGGCAAAAGTAATACAGAAAACCGTCCCGGCCTGCGGACATCCGGTCCGAGAGCGCATACGGATCGTGCCATTGTGTTTATCCAGGATTTGTTTGCTGACCCAAAGGCCGAGACCCGTGCCGGTGGTACCTTTGGTAGTGAAAAACGGTTCAAACAGCTTATCCCGGACATGCCGTGGAATGCCCGCTCCGTTGTCCGCGATGGTGACTCGAAAGCACGACACTTGCTTCTTGTGATTGAAAGCCACGGCGGTCCGGACTTTGATTGTTCCGCCCTGAGGTACGGCATCCAAACTATTGGCCAGCAAGTTCGCGAAGACTTGCCGTATCTCACCGGCAACGACGGGCAGACACACGTCTTCGCCCCAGCGAGTTTCGACGTGTGCACCTTTAGAACTGATCTTTGCCTTCAAAATCCCAATCGCTGATTCAATCAGGCCCTGGATATACGTAGGCACTGGGCCGGTCGATTCGCGATAGAAGCCAAGTGACTGTCGAGCGATGTGGGCAACACGGTTTAACTCTGCCTCTGCCTGCTCCAGGTACGTTCGAATGGGGCCGATGTCTTCTTCGTTCCTGGCGAGGTAGATCAAGTTTGTGACGGCCGCGAGCGGGTTATTGATCTCGTGCGCGACAGCCGCCGCCATGCGCCCAGCGGATGCAAGTTTCTCGCTTCGCAGAAGGGCCTCCTGCGCATGCTTCATATCGTGGATGTCGGTGCAGGTGCCGAACCACTTCACGACCCGTCCATCAGCCCCTTTTAACGGCTCACCGCGTACCAGGAACCAGCGATAGGTACCATCCGCAGCGCGGAGGCGGTTCTCAACTTGATACGTACGTCCTGTTCTGACCGCCTCGTCCCAGGCTTTCCAGGCGATGGCTCGTTCATCCGGGTGGAATGGAATATTCCAGCCAGCTCCATAGCTCTCTTCACGCGTCATTCCGGTGTAATCCAACCACCTCTGATTGAAGTAGATGTTGGCACCATCCGGGGTACACATCCAGACCATCTGCGGGACGTAGTCCGCCAGGTAAGCGAGCTCCGACTCCCCCAGCTTCACCATAGGACTGGCGCCATGCTCGTCCGGTTCTGGTTGGCTATCTCTCATTAAAGTTTAACGAAAGGAGGAGTGCGCTTCACTCTACCAGCATTATTAGCCTTGCTCCGTAGCGTTGGCTACATGAGCCGAGGGGTGCGATTATCATCGGGGTCGCTATCTGCTTTCCGCCCTTGCACCGCCTCCATCGCTCGGCGGCCTGGAGCGTGTCGTTGGGGATTGGAATGCCACAAAAGCAAAAACGTTGCCTATTCAACAACGACGGTACTGGTCGCGTTTTTATCGGTAGCGGGCGTTGCGCAGGTGGCCCGAGTGCAGGGCACGATGGATGGCTTTGTACAAATCCTTGGCTACCTGCTGATACTTTGTGATCTTTTTTGGCTATTTTGGAATCGTGATTGAAACTGACCCGCCACCCAATGGCCGCATCCATGTTTGATATTCCGGCATTCGATATCGCGGCGGGTTTGGGATGGGATGCAGGAGAAACGCATCATGCTCCAAACAGGATGGAAGTGAGAAGGATGATGAGGACCAGTGCGCTGACGGCGACGTACAGGCGGTCCCGTTGCAGCGCGAATGCGCCGACCAGGAAGGCGACTCTGGCGACGGGCGTGGCAATCAACAGCAAGACGCCAAGCTGAATGATTGCGACCGAATCTCCGTGGAAGGCGTTTGGGATGAGTCGATAGAGCGAGCGTAGTTGGATGCTGAAGGAATGGAATGTGTGGTATTGGGGGATGAAAGACGCATGGCGCAGAAGATAGATTCCGAGTCCAATGACAGTGACAATACAGGAAAGGAAGACGCCGGTTCGCAGGAGTCCACCGATGAAAGTATCGACCTGGGTGTCATTGAGTCTGCGCATATCAGATATTTCCTGCCCAGCCGTTGTAGATCATTTCCACGGCCAGGAAGAGGATCACTACGGAAAAAATCAGTCGTAGGGTGTTCACCTTTGATCTCACCAGGATTTTTGCCCCGACCAGGGAACCGATCAAGACGCCGATCATGACCGGCGCGGCCAGCGTGGGATCGATATAGCCGCGCCGAAGGTAAATGCCGGCGCTGGCGGCAGCAGTGACGCCGATCATGAAATTGCTGGTGGTGGTGGAAACCTTGAAGGGAATCCGCATGATTTGATCCATGGCGAGTACTTTGACCGCGCCGGAACCAATCCCAAGCAGGCCGGATAGCACGCCGGCGCCGACCATGGTGGCGAAACCTCCGGTGATATTTTTTACCGCATAGTGTTGCGGCTTGCCGTCCGGGCCGGGGAAGGTGCCGTTCATCTTGAGGCGGTCGGACCAGCGATTTTTTGGAACGGTGACGTCGCCATGGGTACGAAGTGAAAGGTAGCCGGAGTAGAGCAGCACCACACCAAACACAATGTCGATGCCGCGGGTAGGGGTGCGCGTGGTGAGCCATGCGCCGCCGATCGCTCCCAGTGTGGTGGCAATTTCAAGAAACATGCCGATGCGGATATTCGAGAAGCCCTCGCGCACGTAGGCGGCAGCGGAACCGGAGGAAGTGGCGATAACGGAAATGAGAGACGCGCCGATGGCAAATCGGATATCCACCTTAAAGAGCAGGACCAGCATGGGCACCAAAACCACGCCGCCACCCAGTCCGGTGAGAGAGCCAAGCAGCCCGGCGAGCAGGGAGCCCCCTAGAACGACCAGGGAAAAGGTCAATTCGGTCATTGGCGAAACTCATTCACGGGCAAAACTCGTTCACTGGAAAAACTCTATCATTTTGGGAGGAAAATTCTATTTTTTCGGGCTGGGACGACGACACCACGGCCGTAGGGATGCACGTTTATTACTTAGCGACAAATGCGAAAAAGTTGGGTCTACATATTTTTAGATCTGTTGCATTTTGCAATTTCAGGAGATACTCGGATGGATACCAAAATCGTCCCCCTGCAATGTGGCAAACAAGGCAAATTGTCCCCTACTCTGATACGGCATACATAATGGAGCGGATGCAGATTCGAGGAAACAGCCCTGTGCGACATCGCCGGGTTCTAACCGTGGTGTGGGGAATGATGGCGGTGCTGCTATTCAGCGGGCTGACCTCCCCGCTGGTACGGGCGCAAGGACCTGCGCGGAACAGAATTACAGCGGCAATCCGCTCGGACCAGATGCAGGTGATGCAGGGCACGGTTCGTCCTTTGCCCGCCCATGCCCAGGACCAGGGGCAACTGAAAGGCTCGACCGAGATCCAGAACATGTCGCTGACCTTTCGCCTGTCGGCGGCACAAGAGGCGGACCTGAAAAACCTTCTGGAAGAGCAGCAGACCAAAGGCTCTCCGCTGTACCACCAGTGGCTGCTTCCGGGGCAATTTGCGGCGCGCTACGGAGTGAGCCAGCAGGACCTGGCGAAGGCGGCGGCGTGGCTCAAATCCCAGGGCTTTGCGGTCCAGGCAATTCCGGCGAGTGCGGACCGAATCGATTTCAGCGGCACTGCGGCGCAGGTGGAGGCAGCCTTCCACACCCAGTTGAACCGATATGCCATCCAGGGAATGCAGGGCCAGGGGGAACAGAGCCAGGGAAGGCAGGGATGGAGGAATTCGACTGCGATCAGTCTTCCCGACGCCATAGCAGGTATGGCGCTGGGGATCGAACATCTGGATACTTTTCGGCCCTTGCCTCACGTCGTGAAACGCGCGGTGTATGCGCGACCCCATCGAGCAGCGGCCACGGTGGGCCCGAATTACACGCTCTGCAACTCCAGTCAGTCGCCCTGCCCGAGCAGCAGCCAGGTCAATTTTATTTCTCCGTCCGACGCCCAGACTATTTATGACGTGACCGGCCTGTACAACAATGACAATACCGGGGCTGGCCAGACCATGGCTGTTGTGGGACAGACGGACATTGTGCAATATCAAAGTGATATTGCGCGCTTTCGGACGCTGAGCGGTCTGAATGCGAGCAATTTGCCGACGCAGATTTTGGTAACGAACCCCGACACCGGGCCTGCCGTGGTCTCAGTGCCGGATCTACTTGAAGCGGACATCGATACGGAATGGTCGGGTGCAATCGCGAAGGATGCGCAGATCTTATATGTGACGGTTGGGAGCAACCCGAATTATTCCGTTTTCGATTCGCTGATCTATACCATTCAAAATCCGCTGATCGATAGCAGCTCGCATTTTGTGCCGGTCATCAGCATCAGCTACGGCGGCTGCGAGCAGCAGGATTTTTCTCTCTCCTACATCCAATACATGGAGACGTTCCTTCAGGAGGCGAGTGCCCAGGGACAGACCGTGGTCGCGTCCTCGGGCGATGTTGGCTCGGCGGCTTGCGACGACACGGATAGTTCCGCAAGCCCAGCCACCAAGGGTTTGGGGGCGGATTATCCGGCCAGCAGCCAGTATGTGACCGGTGTTGGAGGAACCTCCTTCAGTGGGGATATCGGCGACCCGTCAACGTACTGGAATACCACCAATACCGCCAGTAATGGGTCAGCGATGGGGTATATCCCTGAGACGGTGTGGAATAATACGGCGACACTGGCGCAACTGAACAGCATCGGCGCATTGAGCGCCAGCGGCGGTGGACAAAGCCAATTGTTTACAAAACCGTCCTGGCAGGTGGGGCTCAACGTGCCGGCGGATGGGAAGCGCGACCTGCCGGATGTTTCCTTGGCTTCGGATCCAAACCATGACGGGTACGTATTGTGTACGGAGCAGACGAATGCCTCCGGGACTGCGTTCGACCCGACTCCGGCTGTCAGCAGTTGCGGAACTGGCAACTCTGTCGCTTATTTTGGCGCGAATTATAACTACGTGTATGGCGGTACCTCGATTGCCGCGCCTCAGATTGCCGCGATGATTTTACTGTGGAACCAGGCCGCGAAAAATACATTCGGCGTCGGCAATGCCAATCCAATCCTGTATCAAAGTGCACAGACCACTCCCGGCGCCTTTCACGATACGACCACAGGCAGTAATGCCGTGGTCTGCCAACAGGGAAGCCCGAACTGCATTTCCAGCGGTTCCGGATCTGTTCTATCCTGCTGTGCTGCTACCAGCGGATATGACCAGGCCACTGGACTGGGCTCTGTGGACGCGGCGGCGATCGGAGGAATCTGGCCCCGTTTGACGGAAGTGAATGGAAGTTTCAGTCTGCTTTTGAAGCCGGCTACAGTGACGGTCAACCCTGGCGCCTCTGCAAGCACGCAAATGGTGCTGAGTCCGAGCGGAGCGGGGGCTGGGACGTCGGGATTCAGCGGGACAGTGAACCTGACCTGTACGAATTTGCCCGCGGGAGTCAGTTGCAGCTTTGCTCCGGGTTCCTCCGTTACGCTGAGCCCCGGTACAGCGCAGACACTTACGGTCACAATCTCCGCGACCTCTTCGGCGGCGGCCTTTTCCGTAGTCCGGAACCATTCTCCAACCCCATTGCATCGCCACTCTCCACTGCGCATGGCATTTGCGGGTCTTCTTGGGCTGGCCTTGCTGGGAGTGGGGCGGAAGCGGCGGTACTTTCCTTCCCGTTGGATGGGTGTTCTGTTGATAGCGGTGGGGTTGATGGCGGCGACGTCACTGACAGCTTGCGCTGGCGGGAGTGCCAGTGGTGGAGGTAGCAGCGGCGGCAGCACACCCATTACGCAGACGGTCACCGTTACGGGAACCTCCGGCACGACGGTTGCGTCGGCACAGATTGAGTTGACCGTTACCTAAACTGCGGAGATGCGCGGCAGCACGCGGCGGATCGGAATCAAACCTGAATCAGATTCGTGGATTGGAAAGATGAACGCATACGTTGCTTTGCTGCGAGCCGTGAATGTTGGGGGGACGGGTAAGCTCCCCATGACCGAGCTGAAAAGCATGTGTGAGGCTGCTGGATTTCGGTTGGTTCGGACGTATATTTCCAGCGGTAACGTTCTATTTCAATCCAATAAGATAGAAGCTCAAGTGAAAGCGACGCTTGAAGCAAAACTGGCTGTCTATGCTGGGAAGCCGGTCGGCGTACTGGTTCGCACGGCGGCGGAGATGGCGGTTGTACTCGCGCACAATCCTTTTCAGAAAATGCCGGGCAACCGGACTGTTGCTACCTTCCTTGACCACGCTCCGGCGAAAGATGCGCTTGCATCGGTGTCCGGCCAGAGCAGCGAACAACTCCGGCTGGGAGCACGGGAAATCTACGCGTATTTCCCAGACGGCATGGGCAGCTCCAAATTGAAGATTCCCGCGGCGAAGAACGGGACGGCGCGCAATATGAATACGATTGCGAAGCTAGTCGAGATGGCGGCGAATCTACAGTAGCGTCGCTTCCCACTCAAACAAAAGAAGCTTGATTGGGCCCGGGTCCTTCACTTCGAATGCATGCCTACCCGGTCCATCCCGGTTTCCCGGTTATTTCGTTTCATCCTGTACGGTTGCCTCGGGCGCGTTCTCCTTTACCGACGCAATGCCGGCATCACGGGCGGCGGAGGTGGTATAGGTCTCCCTGGTTCCGATACCCTGATGGTTGGCGGCGGGAGTCTATACGATTCGATATGAAAGTGTGCGGCTCGTACACGAGCAGGTGGAGTTGGCTATTGGATGCGTTTCAGCCCGATGCTGCGGACGCGTCATACTCTGATTCAGATCCATAAGACCTATACGATTTGATATTAAAGTGACCGACTTATACCCTAGAGAATCATCGTTAACAACGACTTTTTTCAGGGAGAAGGAACGGTCAGATTTTCGTCGCTTGTTTCCCTCACTTGTTTCCTTCGCATGCGTGCCTGGAGCACCTTTCCCAAGGGGCCGGCGAGAATGGCTCTTGCCCTTTTGCTGCTGTTCGTCGCAGTTCCGGTGTTCGGTCAAACGGCCCAGATCACGGGTATCGTTACGGATCCGAATACGGCGGTCGTCGTGGGAGCGTCCGTCACGCTGACAAACCAGCAGACACACGTTCCCCAGAGCTGCGCGACCAACGCCGAGGGTATCTATCGGTTCGACTCGCTTACCCCGGGAAGTTTTCGGCGATACCATCCAGGTAACTCCGCCGGCCCCCCGGGAGACTTGTAGCTGGTCGTCCACGTCCAATCCTGGCTGGCGGCCATGAGACCACCGGGTACATGTCCCAGGCCGCCAGCCCCGCTGGCAGCGTGATGTATAAGCCGGCTTCCAACCAAACTGCCTATGTAACCTATTCGGATAGCGTTCAGGCTCCGGATACGGCTCCGGCGAGTTCAGCCGGAGTGATTGTCGCCAACGCCAACCAGGTGCTTCCTCCCTACCGTAGCAATGAAGTCGAGATAGGCTACAAGGTGGCTTCACGCCGGATGAACTTCACGACGGATGTCTTCCGCATCCGCCGGCCTTTTGCCGACGCGGTCGAGGTTTCAACCACTGTTGGCACCAATTGTGGCGGTGTCGTTCTCACTTCCGGCGAGATCTGCGAAAACTATCAGATCATCGGGCAGCAGATCAACTTCGGCGCGGAAGCCATGCTCTCCGGCAACGTTACCAGGAGCCTGAGAGTCATCGGCGGGATCATCGCGCTCAATCCCAAGCTGACGCACACTTTCGTTCTTCTGCCGGTCGGCAATCCGTATGTATCGGCCACTTGCACCGCCCCCCCGGGTGTGAATCCCTCTGCTCTTATTTGCCCGAGCTACGTGACCAACAACCAAAATCTGGTCGGCATCCCCGATACCAAGTCGAACATTCTGGCCCAGTATCAGATACCCTTACTCCGCAGGGCGTTCTTCACGTTTGATTGGCAGCGCGT
>JBDTBI010000148.1:0-5617 GCA_039924215.1 Acidobacteriaceae bacterium | reverse complement strand
GGCGGCATTCCCCATTCGGAATCGAGCCATCCGTAGCTGGTATAGACGCCGCCAAAGCTGGGACTAGCTTTTACGTGGTCGATCGTGTGGGCTATGTACTCGAAGTATGCTTTTCTTGCAGTCATATCCCACCAGGGCGGCTCTTCGGCTGCAACGCCGTCGCTGGAAACGCCATGCGTCGTGATCCACGAAGGCGGATTGTTCCCCCGGCTCTCGCTTAGCCAGAATATAAGGTAGACCTTCAGATTGGCTTTTGCCGCTTCCGCCATGTAGCGATCCAGCACCTTGAAATCGTACTGTCCCTGTTGAGGCTCGATTACCGCCCAAATCGGGTTGATCTCGATTCCAGTCATTCCACTTTGAGCGAGAGTTGCGAAGTCCGACTGGTCCCAGGGAACATGGTTAGACTTTGTGAATAGGATCTGTGCCCACCAGAACGTAGCATCGTAATTTTGAACGTCCGGGACCGATGCCCAGCGTACTCCTTGAGGGGGGTTTGCAGCACGAGCGGCGGGACACAACAGACCCCAGGCTACAAGTACGGCTCCCATAGCTCCGATGACGGGCCAAAATTTTCTTTGTGACATGCTTGAATGCTCCTCTTTCACCGGGGCCACGATCGCAATTCCGTGATCGGTCGCAACGGCTTGTCTGGTGTAAGTTTTGCTCAATTGTTTTTGAAGGAGCGATCTCCATCTCTTCTGATTTTCAATCATCTGCGTTGGTTCCCGCAAAGTTCCAGGTATGCGGAGCGAGCAAGCCGCCTGGCAAACCGAAAAAATGTCTCTACGCGGTTTCGAAAATGCAGCACGCCGGGATGAAGCTTGTCGGTGCGGAGAACGGCGTCAAAATATCAACGAACATCGTGGGCCACGACTCTCCAGACAGCTAAGAAACGCCATACGGGTACCAACGAAGATTAAAATTGAACGTGATAAGAACCTAGATCGCCAATCAAGGGACGAACATACTCGACGAATTCTTCCTTGATGAACGGCGGCGCTTCTGCAAGCCAGGCTGCAGGAACGGGCCGTTGCTTTCCGGCAACGTCGCTGAGAGGAACCAGATCGTAGCCAGTGTCGCCGGAAGCATCGAGGGGCCGGAGAGAAACCATCTTATCGGAGTGGCCTGCGAGCAATGCGAGAACACCGCCGCGGCCGACGAGTTCCGCATCCTCCCGATCGCGAGAGGAGACGTGCAGCGCGGAGGACCTTCCCAGCAGCCCGGGTTGTTCGCTGCGGCAGCGCAGTTTCAGCCGATTGGCAACAATGCTTGCAAGGTACCGGCCGACTCCGCCGGGTAAAGGACGTTGCAGCCCATCGGCCTGAGATGGATCGCCGATTTCGTAAACAGGATTTCCGGTGGCAGTTTGCAGGCCTTCTGAGACGACGACGAACGCCCATCCCAGCCTGGTGACGACGCGATCCAGATCGGTGAGAAAGCTTTCCGTGTCGAATGCCCGTTCCGGCAGGTAGATCAGATGAGGTGCATCCTCTTCGTTGCGCTTAGCCGCGGCTGCGGCAGCCGCCAGCCAGCCGACATTTCTCCCCAGCGTCTCGAATATCGATACAGGCTGAGAAAGCGAGCGAACATCCATGCCGATGTCACGCGTCGATTGCGCGACAAAGCGGGCTGCGCTGCCGTAGCCGGGGCAGCGGTCGGTCATCGCAATGTCATTGTCGATGGTCTTGGGAATCCCAATGATTTGAAGATCGTATGCGGCATCTTTGCAGCAGCGGCTGATGACTTCCGCTCCTCGCATGGTCCCGTTCCCGCCAATCAATGCCAGGTAGCGCACATTGAGATGCCGCAGATTTTGCACGATGCGTTCGAGATCTTCCGGAGTGGGTTGAAATCGGGAAGACCCCAGGGCCGCTCCAGGGCTGACGCGAAGCTGAGCCAGTTCTTCCTGGGGCAGATTGCCAAGATCGACGACGTCACCTCGCAGAAGGCCTGCGACTCCCAGCCTGGATCCGAGAATCCGGCCTATGTTGGAATGCTGGTAGGCTTCCTTCAAAATACTGGAAAGTGTGGCATTGATGACGGTGGTAGGGCCGCCACCCTGGACAACCAGGAGAGTGTCTCCATTCATTCCGATTCGTCCCCAATGAGTGTGCCGCGATGTTGGTCAGGAAATCTTGCTGCAAAGCTCCATTATGTACTCCTTAAGGATCGGAGAAAAACTGAAGAATCAACTGATTTCGTCCACGCTCATTTGCATGAGAATGGGAACAAGGATGCCATAGAGGAGGAGGAGCAGGCACATCGATCCGCACGGCTCCACAGCCCTAAAAACCTGCCTTGGCACCCTAATACACACAATTTTTGCGCATGGGACACCCTCTTGCCTCGCGATGGAATCTTAGCTTCTGGAAGAAATTTTCAGAATCGAGGATCGCCCGTGGTGCGCCCATCCTGGTCCGGACAACTTCAGATTTCCCTGGTTTCCTTTGGTATTTCCCTGTTTCCGGCGACAGAGTCGGCCAGCCAAATTTCCCTGCACCAGATCGACCGTAAAACCGGAGAACGGATTCGCCACCAGAAGGTGTCGCAGGATGAGGAAGCCGTGGATCGTGCCGACATCATCAAGGGGTACGAGTTTCGCAAAGGGGAGTACGTAACCATTGAATCGGATGAAATTGCGCATCTCAAAATTCCGAGCAAGCGGACCCTGAAGATTGTGCAGTTTGTCGATGCCAGCGAGATTGCTCCCGCTTTCTTTGAAAAGCCTTATTTTGTTGTCCCGCAGGACGGCGCACAGGAGCAGGCATTTGCGGTGATACAAAAGGCGCTACGAGAAACGGGGAAGGCCGGCCTCGGAGAAGTAGCCTTTGCGGGGCGCGAGCGCCTGGTCGTTCTTCTACCGCCGAGCGATCCAAAATCTCGCGGACTGATGGCCTATACCCTGCGGTATGCCGCCGAGGTACGGGATGCTTCCAAATACTTTTCCGACATCAAGGAACAGGACATCGACAAGGACCAGTTGACCCTTGCGAAGGAATTGATCCGTCGCGGTGCCGCTAAGTTTGTCCCCACAAAATTCGAGGATGACTATGAAATTGCGCTGCGTGAATTGATCGACGCCAAGGTGAAGCATCAACCTGTCCCTAGAGAAGAGAAAGCACCGAAACGCGCCAAAGTGATCAACCTGATGGATGCCTTGCGCGAAAGCGTGAACCAGCAGGAATCGCCCGGCAAGAAAAAGCCAAAAGCGAGCGGATTGAAACTGGTCAAGTCCAAATCGCGCAGCAAAAAGACTGCATAGCGTATGACGACCGCACAGCACAGGAAGAAATCTTCGCCTGCGAACAGTTCCCGCGCCGTCGATGCGCAGTTGTCACGCTATCGTGCGATGCGCAACTTCGATGTGACGGAAGAACCCCGAGGCGGTTCCCTAAAGGGTTTGAAGAAGACTGCAAAGGAAAAGAAGACGCAGCTGCCCTTTGTCATCCAGAAGCATGCGGCGACGCGGCTGCACTATGATTTTCGGCTGGGCTGGCGCGGGGTGTTGAAAAGCTGGGCTGTCACCAAAGGACCTAGCTATTTCCCGGGCGATAAGCGTCTGGCCGTGCAGGTGGAAGATCACCCCATGGAATATGGCGGATTTGAAGGCATCATTCCCAAGGGGCAATATGGCGGCGGAACGGTCATGGTGTGGGACCAGGGAACCTGGGAGCCCCACGGAGATGTGGATGAGGGACTGGCGAAAGGGAATCTGAAATTTGCGCTGCGGGGAAAAAAGCTGATAGGCGATTGGGCGCTGATCCGCATGGGCGGGAAAGCAGCGGAAGAAAAAAAGCCCAACTGGCTGCTGATTAAGGAACACGACGGAAAAGAGCGCGGTGCGAATGATCCGCCCATCACCGAGGAAGAACCGGATAGCGTGGTCACGGGAGGCGATCTGGATGCAATCGCAAAAAATCAGGACCATGTCTGGAGTTCGGGGGATGGCCTGCAACCGATAGAAGAAAAAAACCCGGTGTCGGTGCGAAAGTCAGCAACCTCTTCGATGGAAAACAAGACGCATTCCCTTCGTGATCGCCCGAAGGAGAATCCGCCCGTCTTTTCAGCGAAGAGTGAGTTGCGTGGTGTTCCCAGAGAAGTATTGCCAAAATTTGTACAGCCGCAACTTGCATTGCAGGTGAGCGAAGCCCCGGAAGGCCAGGACTGGATCCATGAGTTGAAGCTCGACGGATATCGGATTCTGGGCCGCGTTGCTCGACAGCGAGCCGGGAGAACGCAGTCGGTAACATTGCTGACGCGCAGCGGCCTGGACTGGACTCACCGCATGCCGGAGGTTGCCAATGCATTGGCGGCATTGCCTGTCGAGGCTGCACTTCTGGATGGCGAGGTAGTCGTCTTCGACGAGGAGGGAAAGACAAACTTTGCCAAGTTACAGGCGGCATTTCAAGAAGGGAAACAACAGCCGCTGACGTATGTGATCTTCGATCTGCTGCACCTGAATGGGCATACTTTGCGAGGCCTGCCGCTGGACCGCAGGAAGGAAATCCTCGAGCAGCTTCTGGCCCGCACTCCCAATCTTGACTATGACTCTGGAGTCCTTCGATACAGCGAACATCTTGGCAGCAACGGAAGAGAGATTTTCAAGAAGGCGTGCCAGTTAGGCGCCGAAGGGATTGTTTCCAAGAAAAAATCCTCGCTCTATTCTTCTTCGAGAAGTGGGAGCTGGCTCAAGATCAAATGTATCCGCCAACAGGAATTTGTGATCGGCGGATTCACGCTGCCATCCAAAAGCGGCGTTGGAATCGGCGCTCTGCTGCTGGGCTATTATCGCGATGGCAAGTTGGTGTACGCCGGCCGGACAGGGACTGGGTTTACGCAGAAGGGCCGGCAAACCATGCGTGCAATGCTGGAGAAAGTGCGCCAGCCTCGCACACCGTTTATGGATGTGCCCTCCGCTACAGCCCGCGACGCGCAATGGGTGCAGCCGCGGCTTGTTTGCGAAGTGCAGTTTGCGACCTGGACGGCTGACAATCTGGTACGTCAGGCATCGTTCAAGGGACTGCGGGAAGATAAACCCGCCGGTGAAGTGAAACGCGAAATATCAAACGAAATAAAGGAGGATCTGCTAAACACTGGGGATGCTCCACGACAGCCACGGCAGAGTCTTCGGAAAGATGCGCGGAAGGCTACGCGGCGCGGTAGCGCCAGCAAAACAGCAACCCGTATGGCGGCACAAAAACGGCGATCTTCTGCCGTGCAGGACGATCCTTTCCCAATTCCGCTGACACATCCCGATAAGCAAGTGGATTCAGAATCGAAACTGACGAAGCGAGAACTGGCGGAGTATTTCTGGGCCGTTCGGGAACAAATGCTGCCGCACATTTCTAATCGGCCGCTCAGCATCGTTCGTTGCCCACAGGGAAGCACGAAGCCGTGTTTTTACCAAAAACGCGTTATTGGTAATCTGCCGGAGGGCATCGACGGGATTGACGTTCGCGGAAGAAAGAGCGGAGAGCTGGAGACTTATCTCACCCTGTCGTCTCCTTTAGGGTTGGCGGGTTTGGCGCAGCTGGGAGTACTGGAAATTCATCCATGGGGCTCCACTAATCGCGACATAGAGAAACCGGACCGCCTGATTTTCGATCTCGATCCC
>JBDTBI010000147.1:0-3781 GCA_039924215.1 Acidobacteriaceae bacterium | reverse complement strand
CGATCGACGGCCGCTGTCGTCCAGGTTGTCCAGCCCCGCTTGGAAGCCCCCGCAACAACAAACTGCTTTACCGCTACATTGCCGCCCGGTGCAGTCGCCATAAAAGACGTCACCGTGTCCATCGCGCGCACAGCCGCCTTGGTCATGGGTAGGCGCGCCAGCCAGGTCGCATCTCCAGTTTGGATATATTTCTTCCATGTGTATGCAATCAGCTGGTCTTCAACTCGGGGGCCATACGGATCGTTTGCAAATGTAAGCGGCTGGTTGGGAACATCGGATACTTCAGAAACTGCGGTGTGGGACGTGGTCGCAATCGAGGCCAGCATTGGGTCCGCGCGGGGTTGGCGCCCGTTGTTGGAGCCTCCGGAGATCAGCAGCATTCCCGTCGTGCCCCTCACTTGTTTGGGTCTGTAAATCGTGATCCAGTGCTGCCATAGCGTTCGATTGGCCTCATTCGAGTTACGCCATTTCTGCGATGTCATCTGCAGTAGGTACAACGTGTACCCTGCATGCTTTGTCTGCTGGATCAGCTCATAGTGGTAGTGGCTATCTGGCGCATGTACATATCGATCGAGAGCTGTCTGCTTGTTCGCTGCAAAAGAGGGAGAGGCGAGAAACAAAAGCAGCGCGACCGACAGCAAGCCAAACACTGCCTTCTGGCACCGAGCCGCAAGTCGGATGGAATACATTTTGCTGAACTTCGACATCCTTTGATTTCCGTAACGTCCCATTGTGTCTCCGTTGCAAATACATTCTCGTGTTGAGAAAACAATCCAATCGCCATCCGCAGGATGCGCTGTTCAAACGCAACAAAAGTTATGATATTCCTTGACATACAATCAAAACAGAAAACAATCCAGGCAAGCGGAGCGAACAGAGACTATGCCAGCATTATTAAGAGAAAAACGATTCACCGGGAAACTATTTCTGGCCTGCATTCTCGCGCCCACCTTTTGCTTGGGCGTATCCCACAGCCAGAAGAAGCCAATTCCAAGCGCAATCCAGATTATGAACGGGTCGGAAGTCAAAATCGACACGCATATAGCGCAGTACGGCGAACATGGGCAACTTCTTCCATGGACATCCTGGAGCGATGCAATCGATCGCGAGATGCAGTGGTATCAGCGCGGCCCGTGGGACAACGGCTATCCGCGATTCGTCACTCTGACGTTTATGACCGATACATACCAGGCAACGAATCGTACCGATACGATTCCGGCCATGCAGAATGGTATGGGGATTATTTCCTATTTGAAGTACTACCGCTGGAAAAAGGAATCAGATCCCGGCACACTCAAGATCGCGCGCGCCATGGGGGATTTCCTGGTCAAGGAATCCCTGACCCCCGACACCGGAAAGTATCCGCGCTTTACTCGCTCCACCGGGCAGCGAGGCCAGTTTCCGTTACAACCGGATGCTGGTTCGCAGAGAGATCAACCATACGAAATTGAGCCGGATAAGGGTGGCATCGCCGGGTACGCGCTGGTACTGCTCTACGATCAGACCCATGACGCACGATACTTGCAGCAGGCGCTTCAGAATGCCCGGGATCTGGCTCGCAATATGACGCCTGGAGACGCGACGCATTCGCCGTGGCCCTTCCGCGTCGACTATCGTACCGGCGAGGCGCGCAGCCCAGTTTCGAGCGATATGAGCTACATCCTCCGTCTCTTCGACGTATTGATCGCTCACGGTCACAGCGAGTTTGAGCAGCCGCGTACCCAACTGTGGACATGGATCAAGACGTATCAAATTCCAAGTCTGCAGACCGGCGGTAGCCTCTGGGTTCAATTCTTTGAAGACCATGCTCAAGAGGACAACCGCAACGCGTGGGCCCCGCTGAATCTCGCCCGGTATCTCGTCGAAAAGCGCGACTCGCTGGATCCCGACTGGAAGTCGGACTCCAGGTCGCTGATCGATTTCGCAGTTCACAACCTTTGCAGTCTGCAGTATGGACTGGTTATGTGTGGCGAACAGGATCAGGACAAGAAACCCTGGGGCGGTGTCTATTCAACCTTTGGGGCGGTCTTGGCGCAATACACTGCGGCAACCGGCGATCCGGAATACAAAAGCATGGCATGGCAGATATTGACGTTGGGGATCTACGCAATCGACCAGAATGGTTCGCCACGCGCATTGCTCACGGATCCGTTCACGGGCGGCTGGCAGGAAGATGCGCATACCGACAAGATCCACAATTACATTGATGCGATGGAGGCTTTTCCGGAGTGGGCCCACTACACGGCCCCGGTAAAATAAACGGAGAATCTAGACAGAAAAAATTAGTTTACTTTTCGGTGCGGACAAGCCCGCGTGCTTCATAGTTTGAATTTGTCCAAGGTGAAAGGAAGTCATGAAGGGTAGTAATAGAAAATACTTGTTTCACTTTTGCTCCTGCCTTTTGGCAGCGCTGCTGTTGACGTGTCTGGGGGCCGCCGTACAGCCGGCAATCGCGCAGGGCCCGCAGCCGATCACGCCCCCCATGGTGCAAAAGATCGACGCTATGATCAACAAGCTGACGCTCAAACAGAAGATTAATCTGTTGGGCGGCGGTGAAGGCATGGCAACTCAAAGCGAGCCGAGTATAGGCCTCCCCGCTCTCCGTATGTCTGATGGCCCCGTGGGCGTGCGCTCCTGGGGTCCCTCGACCGCGTATGCCGCCGGCATTGGACTGGCGGCAAGTTGGGACACGGCGCTGGCAAAGAAAGTGGGTGTGGGGCTGGGCGAGGATGCCCGCGCGCGAGGCGTGAACTTTCTTCTGGGGCCCGCTGTAGATATCTATCGTTTACCGCTCAATGGTCGTAACTTTGAGTATTTCGGTGAAGATCCGTATCTGGCCAGTCAGATTGCCGTGGGCTACATCGACGGGTTGCAGAGCCAGGGCGTCAGCGCCACCATCAAGCACTTTGCCGCGAACAACTCGGAATACGATCGAAGCGAGGTGAATTCGGTTGTGGATGAGCGCACACTGCGGGAAATCTATCTTCCCACGTTTGAGGCTGCTGTAAAGCAAGCTCATGTCGGTGCTGTCATGGATTCATACAATCTGGTCAACGGCGAACATTCCACGCAAAATAAATTTCTTAACATTCAAGTGCTGCGAAAAGACTGGGGTTTTCGCGGGATCGTGATGTCGGACTGGGGAGGGGCTCATGATGCCATCGCCGTCGCAAATGGCGGACTCGATCTGGAAATGCCTTCTGGCAAATACATGAATGCCGCGACCCTGATTCCCGCCATACAGGACGGGAAAGTTTCCATCGCCACGATCGACGAAAAAGTTCGCCACATTTTACAGACGGCGATGAGCTTTGGCTTCTTCGACGGGGATCAAACAAATCTGAGTATTCCGCGCTTCAATCAACAGGGCAACCAGATCACTTTAGAAGCGGCGGAAGAAGGCCCTGTCCTGCTGAAGAATGCAGGTCATCTGCTACCGCTGAACCGCCGTGCCGTCCATTCCATCGCGGTTCTGGGCCCGGATGCGTATCCGCCTCAGCCGAGCGGCGGAGGCAGCGCCAATATCGATGGATTTGCGCCGGTAAGTTTTATGACGGGGCTCAGTGATTCGCTGTATCCGGGCATCAAGATCTACTGGAATGCCGGGATTAAAACCCCGGAAGACATTTTTTCGGGAACGAGTTGGTGCACCAATCGGTCCTGCAAAACCAAAGGCATTGTGCGAACAGAATATCTTCAGGCAACTGGCGCCAAGTTGGCTTCTGTTACGGACGCCGAGGTGAGCAGCTTTGATGCTTCTGGCGATGACATCAGTTCTGGT
>JBDTBI010000146.1:0-6720 GCA_039924215.1 Acidobacteriaceae bacterium | reverse complement strand
TATGTGGAATCGATCTGTCCCAAGGGGGTTTCCGTCGATGTTCGACTGATTCATGCGGGGGATGCGATAGTCATTGGGGTCGATAATCCGTATGTTCGGGCCGCGACGGCCGCATTACACGAGGTCTTCCACAAGGAGACGGTCTTTATCCGTTCGGGAGGCTCGATTCCGATTGTGGGTGATTTTGAGCGCAGTCTGCATATCCCGTCCGTCATGATGGGGTTCGGACTGCCGGACGATAACCTGCATGCGCCCAACGAAAAATTCCATATAGCGAACTTTCACCGTGGCATCGAATCGCTGATCCGATTTTTCGAGAAGCTTGGCACTGACGGAAGCGGACAGGCATAGGAAGCCGCACACGCCAGTCGAATGCGCGCCCGTAACAGCAGAGAATTGAAAGCAATTCATGCCAACTTCGGCTATCTTCAAAGGAATGGGTGATAGCGCGTCCAAGCAGGTTCAACCTTTTATTGCCTTCGAGCACGTCTGCAAGCGGTTTGGCTCCAATGTCGTGCTGGATGATGTCAGTTTCTTTGTCCTTCCGGGGGAAACGCTGTGCATTATTGGGCGAAGCGGGGTCGGCAAGTCGGTATCGCTGGAAATTATCATGGGGTTCCTTAAGCCGGATGCCGGTCGCGTTGTCGTTAAGGGCGAAGATATTGTCGGCTTTACCGAGGCCCAGATGGAGCCCATTCGACGCAAAGTGACGATGGTATTCCAGAGCGGCGCTTTGTTCGATTCTCTGACAGTGTTCGAGAATGTTGCTTTCCCCTTGCGGCAACGGGCGGAGTTAAGCGAAGACCAGATCGATCAGATTGTGAATGGCCTGCTGGGGATGGTTGGCGTCGCCAGCATGGCGCATAGTCTGCCGTCGGACCTTTCCACTGGAATGCGGCGAGCTGTGGCTATCGGACGCGCCCTGGCAGCCCAGCCGGAGGCGATTTTGTATGACGAGCCCACTACGATGGTTGATCCGCTCATGGTGCATCTGATGGGAAATCTGATTCAGAAGGTGAAGCTACAATTGCATCTGACCAGCATCGTCGTGACCCACGATATGCAGTTTGCTGAGAAACTGGCGGACCGTGTTCTGTTTCTTCACGAGGGGAAGGCCCATTTTTTTGGCTCGGTCGCGGAGATTCGCCAGACCTCCGACCCGGTTTTGCGAGAATTTTTGCAACGGGACGAGCGAATGCTGCCGAATCCGGCTCTGCTACGTTAACTCAAAAATTCGCTTACGTGCCATCTAACCCATTTCCCCCCGCGGTTCGCAACATGATTCCTTGCTGCACGGGCAGTGCTATTTTCATTGCAATCTGTCAGCAAAGCATCTACCATCGTGAAAACGATGGTGGAAAACCTTCTGGGTGGCTGCTCTCCGCAATTTGCATCTAACCCAAAAGCCGCAACAGGCTGTAGTTCTCTAAACTTGGATACCGGGCCGGTTGTGCCAGCTCTGAAATCCGAGGATGTGTAAGGTTTTTCTCATCGTTTCTCAGGCAAGAGGCCGCAAAAGATGGCCCTGACCTGATAGCTTTCGTACCTCCCTGGAACCCTTCTGCCCGGTTGTGGTCACCTCACAAACACAAGTAGAGAAGACACAATAATGGCTTCCCCTGATTTAAGTCATTGGTTTCCCGCTCGAAGTTTGGACAATTTCATTGAAATGCGCCCATGGGCAACCGGTCTGGGTTCTGTTGACCGTAGCCCGTCGCGCACGGTGACGTTGTTGTGGATGGCTGTCGACATTCTCACTGTGGCGCTTGCTGCTACCCTGGCCACGCGTTTCCGCGAGGCGCATGCGCTCCGGTATTTTGAGGGTCGTGCCCAACTGGCGGCAAATCCCACCTCGCTACTGCTCTACCTTGCAGGGTTTTCATTGATCTTGATTTTGGTGAGCCAGGCGCACGGGCTCTATGGCCCCCTGCAGGCGCTCAACGGACTGCGAGAACAGCGACTGACATTCCAGGCTTGCTTTACGGCCAGCCTTATCCTTGCAGGCGCATTGTATTTTGGACGTGCCGACACGATCTCCCGTGCTGTCGTGATTGCAACTCTGATTGGCACTACCGGCTTTTTGTGCCTGCGCAGGGCTATCTGGCGCTTCACGCTCTACAAACGATACGACAAAGGCCTCGATACCAAAAATGTCCTCGTGGTTGGGACTGGCTCCCTGGGACTTGCGATTCGCAGCCATTTACAGCGCATTCGCCATCTTGGATTTACGTTCAAGGGCTTTGTTCGGACCGGGCAGGAAGGGATCGAATCTGGCTCCCAATTTCCGGGTGCGTTTGCACAAGAACCCTCACTGGAAGTGTTAGGGGATTTGCCGGAACTGGGAGATTTGATTCGGCGGCATTTCATCGACGAGATTTTTGTGACGGGACCCTGCGAGCGCGGGATGGTCAAGAGATTGATTGCCCAGGCAACCGGATGGGGCGTCGACGTGCGCGTCATCCCCGATTTGTACGACGGGCTGGCCTGGAGCGCACCGATCGAATATGTGGGTCAATTTCCCACAATGCCGCTGCATCGCCACCACATTCCCGTGGCGGGCCTGATGTTGAAACGCGGCCTGGACATTCTGGTTTCTCTGCTCGCGCTTGCGCTTCTAAGTCCATTGATCTTGTTCATCGCGGTGGCGATACGGTTGGATTCTCCAGGTCCAATTTTTTATGCTGCGGAACGCATCGGCAGAAAAGGCCGCACCTTCTGCTGTTGGAAATTTCGCACGATGGTGTTGAATGCGGATCGCTTGCGAGAGCAGTTCCGCGACAAGAATGAGCGCGACGGCGTGTTATTCAAAATGACCGGAGATCCGCGGATCACGCGGCTTGGAAGCATCCTGCGTAAATATTCATTGGACGAACTGCCGCAATTTGTGAATGTTCTGGCCGGCCATATGAGCGTCGTCGGTCCGCGACCGCCGCTGGCTGGAGAAGTTCGCCTGTATGAAGTGCAGCATCTGCGCCGTCTGGAGGTATTACCTGGGATCACAGGCCTGTGGCAGGTGCAGGCGCGCCAGGACCCTTCGTTCGACCAGTACATCTCGCTCGATACCGCCTACATCGACAACTGGAGTCTCTGGCTCGACCTGAAGATCATGACCCGAACCGTGGGTGTAGTTCTTAGCGGAACCGGGACGTAAAGCAGAACATATCCTGATACAGCTTACTTAGAATCGAGACATGGGGCATCCGACGAACGCGTAAAGTGTTCAGAATGTGCGATTGATCTCTTCCCGATTCGTTGTCATCCAGAACTGATATCCACCAAAAGAGTTCGCCTCTCTACCTTCCTATCTGTTCATCCTGTGCTGCCCACTGCTGTGCCCCATAAAAGGCAAGTTCCATCAAATCTCTTTATATTCAGCACTTAGCGGCATTTCGGCGCAACTCTATGCCTGAATTCTGCATCTATTGGGCATAGAGGGAAAATTTTTATGAGAGTACGTGTTAGTAAGGCACTCGCAGTTATGATCGCAATCGCTTGCGTAGTAGCGTTTAGTCCGATTACGCAAGCGCAGGACAATACCACAAAGCTTACGGATCCTCAAATTGCCGGAATTGTCGTCGCAGCAAACGAAATCGATATCAACTGGGCAAAGATGGCACTTTCCAAGTCAAAAAATAAGGAAGTTCGCGGCTTCGCCGAACAAATGGTGCGGGACCACTCTACGTTATTAAAATCTGTCGAGGATCTTGCAACAAAACTCAACGTTACCCCTGCCAGTAGTGATATGGGCAATTCAATAGGTGCACAGTCGAAAGAGACCACCACCAAACTAGAGGCGCTCAAAGGGAAAGCGTTCAACAAAGCCTACATCGACAATGAAATCGCTTTTCATAAAGAGGTAATCGATGCAACAAATTCAACATTGATTCCTGATGCACAAAATGAAGAGCTTAAAGGCGCATTGGAAAATGCAGTACCGCTATTCCAGGGCCATCTTGAACATGCCGAAAATGTAGCTGCGGAATTGGGAAAGGGCAAGAAGTAAGTCCAGTCGGTAGCACTACTTTAGGATCACGTTTAGTAGGACTACGTTTTTGAAGACTGGAGAGTGAAATGCTTCATCGTCGGTTGAAATTTCGATTAGTTGCTTTGATTGTTGTACTGGCGTTCGTCGCGTTTGCGGGGGCGGCGGTTTTTGCTGCTCCTGCTGGGGAACGGACATCCGCGAATTCATCGATACGTCCAGCACCCGGACATAAAGTTCATGTCGTACTGATGGAGATGAAGAAAGCTCAATTCATCTACGATCCCACGACAGTTGCAGTTGATGTTGGAGACGTGATCGAGTGGAAGAATGTAGACATCTACCAGCATACGGTTACTGACGTGAATCGTAAGGCCTTCAACTCCGGCATGATTGCGCCGGGAAAATCGTGGAGCTACAAGGCAACGAAACGCGGAACATTCAACTACTTTTGTACGCTGCACCCCAATATGAAGGGCAAGTTCATCGTCCGCTAGCCGTATAGCAGACGGGGCTGGTTGTCACTGCAATCTACCCTGTTTACACTAACCTAGTGAAGCTTGCCCTTGCGCAGATCAATCCGACGATCGGAGATTTCCTCGGGAACGTCCGAAAAATCGTCGAATTGAGTCAAGCCAGCGTCCAGCAGGGTGCGGATCTGGTTCTGTTTCCGGAACTGGCTGTCTGCGGCTATCCTCCTGCCGACCTGCTGGAAAAGGCGTCCTTCCTTGAGCGCGCCCAGGAAGCATTGGCGGAAATTGCCGAAAAGGCGACTGCGCATTCTTCCATTGCCGTTCTCTGTGGATGTCCGACGCCAGCCCCGGCAAGCTCCGGCAAACGAGTGATGAATTCGGCTGTGCTGCTGCGCAACGGCCGTGTAGAAGCGATCCAGTCCAAAACATTGCTGCCCTACTATGACGTGTTTGATGAGCAGCGCTACTTCGCCCCTGCCGCGACTCAGGTGGTGCATCCATTTGGAGAAGAGCGGATCGCCATCACCATCTGCGAAGATGCGTGGAATGACAAGAATTTCTGGCCTCAATGTCTGTATCCAGTCGATCCGGTAGAGAATTTTATGCATCAGGGGGCGACCCTGATCCTGAATCTATCGGCCTCACCGTATTATCGCGGCAAACGCGAGATGCGCCGAGCCATGCTGTCGGCCATCGCGCGGCGACACCATGTGCCTGTCGCCATGGTGAATCAGGTGGGCGGCAATGACAGTCTGATCTTCGATGGCAGCAGTGTTGTACTGGACGCCGAGGGCACCCTGATCGCGCAGGGACGTTCCTTTCAGGAGGATCTTGTCCTGGTCGACCTGGCAACCGCTTCTGCTGGCGCGCACTCGCCGGAAGTGAAAGAGGAAGACGAAGATGCTGCCATCTACGAAGCCCTGGTATTAGGAACGCGCGACTATGTGCGCAAGTGCGGATTTTCCAAGGCCATCATCGGCTTAAGTGGAGGGATCGATTCCGCGTTGGTTGCTACCATTGCGACCGAGGCGCTGGGGGCGGAGAATGTTCTGGGGGTTGGCATGCCAAGCGAGTATTCCTCGCAGGGTTCGATCGATGACGCACGGCAATTGGCGCGGAATCTCGGAATCCAATGGGAATTGATTCCGATTCGACCCATCTTCGAGGCCCACCAGAAAGCTCTGCGGCCCATCTTTGAAAACCGGCCCACAGATATTACGGAAGAAAATCTTCAAGCCCGCGTCCGAGGGACGCTACTGATGGCGTTGTCGAACAAGCTGGGTGCGCTGGTCCTGACGACTGGCAATAAGTCGGAGATGTCGACGGGATACTGTACGCTGTATGGAGATATGGTGGGTGCCCTGGCTGTCATTGGCGATGTGTATAAGACGTGCGTCTATCGCCTGGCGCGCTACGCGAATCGAGACAGGGAAGTTATTCCGGAAAATACATTGATCAAACCGCCGTCCGCGGAATTGCGGCCCGGCCAGCAGGATACGGATTCTCTGCCGCCGTATGAGGTACTCGACCCAATTCTTGAGGCGTATGTCGAGCGGTACGAAACGGCGGAAGCGATTGCGGAGGCAAGCGTTCCGCCTCTGGATATTGCATTGGTTCGAGGCATCCTGCGGATGGTGGAGCGTAGTGAATATAAGCGCCAGCAGGCGGCGCCAATCTTGAAGGTGACACAGAAGTCTTTTGGAGTCGGCCGCAGGTTTCCAATTGCGGTTAAAGTGCAGGTTTAACAAAATAATATGATTCATTTATTCGAGGTATATCCATGCAAATGAAGTCGATATTTGTGTCCACCATCGCCCTGACGATGGCATTGGGCGTGTCCGCAGCTGTTGCCCAATCCGCTCCACAGGAGGCTCCGCAGAGCTCTCAGGCAGCTACGCCACCGCCGTTGCCGCTAAGTAACGTGGCCCCGTCGTCGAAGCTCGAATTTCCAGCCGCGAACCCCAAGAACTTTACCGCTTCTTCCCCGACGGTGCAGGCTGTGAACGCATTTCTAAAACAGTTGTGGGGCTATGATCCGAATCGTGTTTGGCGGGTGATGGCCATTGAAAATACAGAGGCCCCTAACGTGAGCCAGGTGGTCGTTTTGGTCGGAGAGCAGGGTGTTTCGCATCAGGCTTCCCCTACGGTGTTTTTTGTTACGCCGGACGGG
The DNA here is from genome assembly GCA_039924215.1 of Acidobacteriaceae bacterium. Classification (GTDB taxonomy): domain Bacteria; phylum Acidobacteriota; class Terriglobia; order Terriglobales; family Acidobacteriaceae; genus JAKAAZ01. The sequence goes on along the minus strand of JBDTBI010000146.1, from coordinate 95 downwards.
GAGCACGCTATCGCGGGCACGGCTGTGGTGCCATTTGGTGCTCATCCATTTTCCACTGCTCGCCAGAAGCTGGAACTACAGGCAACGGGCCCATA
>JBDTBI010000145.1:0-2676 GCA_039924215.1 Acidobacteriaceae bacterium | reverse complement strand
ACGGGGACCACGTCAAATGCAGACGCAAAGATATTTGAGTCATACATTCCCTTGAAAAATCCCCAGAAAAGCAGTGCGATTTCGACTACAAATAAAGATCCGCTGACGCCGCAGAGTATGACGAAGGGGGCAGCTGCCAACACCCCGAAACACTGCACCATTACGCGGCCGCGAGGACTGCGTTTCGCAAACTTGTCCGCCAGATAGCCCCCCAAAACAGAGCCTCCCATGCTGGCAATTTGTGGGTACACTGCCGCATCGAATGCCGCCATTGCAAGGCTGAGATGAAATTTGGTGTAGAGATACAGCGGCATCCAGGTCAGCAGCACCATAGCGACATAATTGGCGCACGCGAACACGCCTGTCAGCGTCAACAGGGATTTGATCTTGAGAAGGGCGCGGATGGCGCGTAAGGTAGGCGGTGCAGTCGGCTGGGGAGGCGCTGCAAGATGATCTCTGCTATCTTCGAGATCGGCTTGTCCCCGTATGGGCTCTCGCAGCATGGGAATCAATGCCAAGCCGACCACAAGACCGAGTGCGCCGAATATAAAAATAGCGGCTCTCCAGCCATGCCGTTGTGCAACCACGCCCGCCAGATAGCCCCCGCCCACTGTCCCAGCGTAGACGCTAGTCTGTAGGATTCCCATGGCCCGTGAACGGGTTCGCTTGCCGTGATAATCGCTGATCATCGACAGCGCAGCGGGATAAAAGATGGATTCACCGATCCCTTCCGCTGCTCGAAAAACAAGCAGCTGAAAGAAGTTTCGCGATAGCGCGGACAGGATGCAGATCACGCTCCACAGTTCCAGGCCGCCGATCACCGCCGTCTTGCGACGAATCCGGTCGACAACATAGCCGGCGAACGGTCCACTCAGTCCATACACGATGGCAAAGGAAGAACCCAACAAGCCCAGTTTGACCGTTGTGAGGCCCATGTCCTTTTCCAGCAATGGAAAAATCGAGAAGAGCGCCTGCCGGTCGGCATAGCTAAAAAAACAGACGCACCAAAGGAAAAAGACCACAACCCAGCGATACATGCTGGACGTAGGACCGGGAGCTTCCACTTGTACGGACGTTGATCTCATCGGGAGGTCATTTCTTCAGGCATTCGTTTTTGCTTGTATTTTTAGATGCTACCAAGAAAGCACACCTACGTTTATGCGGCAATGATTCCACGTTTGACGAGGTGTGCTTTGAGTTTCTTTTTCTCATCTGCGGTTGCTTGCTCATACGGCCAGCTCGGCAGGTCGCTGCAAATTCCGAGCACGGATAACGCGCCCTTCAAACGGCGCAGGAAACCCGGCTCCTCCTCACCGGCAAGCCATATTGGGGAACCGACCGCAATCAGTTGCGTCTGCAGTCCCCGCATCTCCTTATGCTTGCCATCGACAAATGCCTGATACAAACGCACCGGAAGATCTGGAGATATGTTCGCACTGCCTGGAACACCGCCATGCGCACCCAAAAGAAGCGCTTCCGCCAATAGATTTTGCGAGCCAACGAGAACGGAGAATTCCGGATGACTCTTGCCCACCAGCGAGAGCACCTGTTTGACGTAGTCGATCTGTCCGCCGCTATCCTTGATGCCTACGACATTCGGTATCTCGGCTGCCCGCGCAACTGTATGTGGTTCAAAACTGATCTTTGTGAGTTCCGGCTGGTTGTACAGGTACAACGGAAGCGGAGATTCTTTCGCCATTCGCTCAATCAATCGAAGAATGTCGCTCTGCCCATATCGAAAGTAAAACGGCGTTGCTGCCACCACAGCCGAGGCACCGGCCTTTGCTGAAAATTCTGCGAGTTGCAGTGATTCGATATAGGCGGAGTCTGTAATTCCGACCAGCACTGGCACGCGCGTACCGACTTGTGCGCAGACACGTTCAATCAATTCACGTCGCAACCGGTAACTCAGTGCAGGCCCTTCGCCTGTGGTGCCTAAGAGGAATAAGCCGTGCACGCCTCCGCCGAGAACGTGCTCAATCAGCCGTTCCAGACCGGGTAGATCCAGCGAATCGATTGAAGCCAGCGGGGTCGCCAGGGGTGGGATGATGCCGCGGAGAGGGCGCAAGTTTTCTACTGTATTCATTCACTGCTCCATTAAGAGGATGGCTCGCTTGAAAGAACCCCGTCTGTGGGTTCAATACAGAACTTTCTTATCGGCCTGGGATACGTCAATTCCAAGCGGCTGGAGGATTTCTCTGGCTCCCAACCGCATGAGTCCCAGCTCCGTTACAGACTGAAAGAACTGGAAACCCTCGCGGTGAAAGCGCAGCACATCTTCCGCGCTGCCTGCAGGTCGCCCAAGAAATTTTTGGTGCCGTTGTGCAGCTACCCGAATTTTTCCAATCGCATCCTGCAGTACCGGCTCATCCTGTCGCCCACGCAACCCGAGTGAAAAGGACAGGTCGCTTACCCCGATAAACAGCACGTCAATCCCCGGAGTGGCGGCGATCTCATCGATATGCGCAAGAGCGCGCTCTTCCTCGATGACACATACCGTCAGTACGTTCCGATCGGCGGAATCGTAATAGTTGCCCGGCTCAAACCATGTTGATACGGCGAGCCCGGCTCCGGAACCTCGCCGCCCCGCAGGTGGATACCGGCACGCGTGCGCGGCGGTCTGTGCCATTTCAGAATCGGAGATAAATGGAAAAATGACCCCTCGGACTCCTTGAT
>JBDTBI010000144.1:0-11606 GCA_039924215.1 Acidobacteriaceae bacterium | reverse complement strand
CTGTAAGGTCTAGTGACACCCGCCGCAATAACTCTGCCTTGGTGGCCTCAGGAGCGGGGTGCAGTCCTTCTTTCTCTAACCGCGCCAGAATAAATCGATCCATGGGTTGGCGCACCCAACCGGTATGCTTCACCTTGGGCAACGGCTGCGGCTTGGGAGGTACAAATGCCCAGTAATCCTGCCACTTGGCTCCCTGCTTGATCCATCGGCGAAGCAACGCGATCTGCTGTGGCTGCAGGGGCGGCCCGTGGTACGGCATACGCACCTCGGGGTCTTTCGAAGTTACCCGTGCAATCAACTCGGATGCATCGGGGTCGCCCGGCACAATGGTGCGCCGTCCGGACTTGCCTCTACCCAAAGCCTCTTCGCGGAATATGAACGAAACACCGTTCTTCTGGCGGACCCCTCCGTGGCAAGCGACGCAATTCTGGTTCAGAATGGGCTGGATGTCCCGACTGAACTCCACGGTATTCTGGGGACTTTTATGGGAGAAATATCTCGCAATTGGCCACGATGACACTGCGGCCACCGCAACAATAGTGAAGACAGCGACTCTCGACTTGGTAACACGAAATATGGGGGTTTTGGCCACGGTGGAAGATTACAACTATAAAACGAAGTAATTATAGTCCTATCTATTTGTCCAAACAGGGGATCGACGCTGACGACTACGCGTCTACCCGCATCAGCTTGGTTACGATGCCAGACTAAAGATGCTAGGCTTCGAAATCTCGGAGCGGACTGTCCTGCGCTGGATGCGGAAAGCACCTCGTAACCCTGGCCTGCGAAGCGTTGGCTGACTTTCTTGGGGAACCATCGTGAGGAGATTCGAGCCACGGGCTTCTTCACTGTGCCCACCCTGACCTTCGGCATGCTGTACTGCTTCTTTCTCATCGAGCACGGTCGGCGGTGCATTCTGCACTTCAACGTGACCAGACATCCGTCGAGCAAATGGGTAGTCCAGCAATTGCGCGAAACCTTCCCCTACGAGTCCGCACCAAAATACCTGATCTTCGACCGTGGTGCTAACTGCAACAAGGATGTGATGGATACCTTGAAGAGCTTCGGCATTCAGCCAAAACTGACCAGCTTCCGCAGCCCGTGACAGAACGGCGTTGCCGAACGTTGGATCGGCAAACATTGTACGAAATATTGAGGCGAAGGGCCGCTACCTTGGCATTCGGGCCGAGAAATAAAAGTGAAGAAGTCGGTATTCAGAGCATCAACGAACATCTTCAGAGTGTCCAACGTGGGGGCATATCGAAAAACAGGCTGCTGTTCTTTGATCGTCAATCTTCTTCTCATGTTATTGATAGTATATAGATATAACTTATGTACCTATCATATTTATTTGGTCATTGCTGCTTCATCGGCGATGGTCTGCCCGATATTCTGTACCAGCGAGATAGTTAGTGTAGCGCAGCGAGCTGGGTAGATATCCCGCCGCAGTCGGGGGTGTGGTGAAGTGGAAAGCGCACTTTGGTTTCCACTTCACGCCACGCTTCCGGTGCAGGCGGCCTGTATCCCAGGGAAGAATGGGGCCTCACGGTGTTGTAATGAACTCGCCAACGTTCGGCCAGCACGCGCAGTTCTTTTGTCGAATAGAAGATTTCTCCATTCAAAAACTCGTCCCGCAGCTTGCTGTTGAAGCTCTCGCAGTAGCCGTTCTCCCACGGGCTTCCCGGTTCGATATACAGCGTTTTTGCTCCTGTGTCCGCCAGCCATTTCCGCAGTTCTTTGGCCACGAACTCCGGGCCATTATCCGAACGCACATGCTCCGGAATGCCGTGCAGCACCATCGCGTCGGCCAGCGTGTCGATCACGTCCTGGCTGCGCAACCGCCGTGCCACGCGGATCGCCAGACACTCCCGGGTCGATTCGTCGATCAGGTTCAACATGCGCACACTCCTGCCATCGTGCGTCCTGGCGCTGACGAAGTCGTAGCTCCAGACATGGTTCCGGTACTCGGGCCGCAGCCGCACGCACGATCCGTCGTTGACCCACAACCGACCTCTTGGCTTGTGCTTCTTCGGAACTTTCAGCCCTTCGCGACGCCAGATTCTTTCCACCCGGTCCTTGCCCACCTGCCAGCCCGCTCGTTTAAGCAACGCCGTGATCCGGCGGTAGCCGTAGCGCCCATACTGGCTGGCAAGCTGAAGGATCGCTGTAGTCAGTGCGTCCTCGTCTTCGCGTCGTACCGGTAGCAAACGCTGCGTGCCTCTTGGCTGATGCACCAACTGGCACGCATGCCGCTCACTGATCCCATGCTCCTGCCGGGCATGGTGTACCGCACGACGCCGTCGCTCCGGGCTTAGAAATTTCCCCGCGCCAGGTCCTCCAACACCTGCTTGTCCAGGCTCAGGTTGGCCACCAAACGTTTCAGCTTTCCATTTTCCTGCTCCAGCTCTTTCAGCCGCCGCGCCTGGTCCACCTTCAACCCGCCGTATTCCTTGCGCCAGCGATAGTACGTCTGCTCTACGATCCCGGCTTCCTTGCGGGCCTGCGGTGTCATCTTCCCGTTCGCTACCGCCACTTCCACCTGCCGTAGCAGGTTCACGATCTCTTCCGGCTTATAGATCTTCCTCGCCATTTCCACAGCTCCTTTTGTCCAGTTTCTCTCTCTGACCTACTGGTACAAAATTTGCCGGGCAGTCCAGACTCCTGGTCCCGGTCTTCTTCATCATGCTGAAGGAACGCGCATTGAAACGCGGGACGGTTGAGCCAATGCAGGGCGGGGCAGAGTCTGACTCGTGATCGGAATGATCAATATTTCAGGCGCAATAAATCATGTTTCCACTCCGTTCCAGCCTGTATGGTTGTGGGACAGAATCATGCATGGTTAACGCCGCGTCTTGTCGCGGGGGCCGACGGTTGAGACATCAATCGGCTTGAATCCCATCTTCAACGCCGGCGAAGCTGCATCGAGCGAAAAATCTCCTCGTTCGGGGTCGAGGAACAAAGGATTCGCAATCGCCGAATGGAGATCCTGACCCCTTTTTTGCCAATCCTCGAATGACCACTGTGAAAATTGGACTTCCCCTTCCGAGACGTCATAATAAATATTGTTGTCAAACCGGAATTGGTTGTTATGCCATGTTCCGTCCGTCAGCTTGCCATCTTTCCAATACACGATATTGTGCGCAAAGGTGAAGTTCAGGTGATTCTCCTCCCGACTGCGCCGAATCTGCACCACGTCTCCCAAGGCAAAAATGTTATTCCGAAGCACATTCGCCTCACCGTAATGCTGGTGAAAGCCTCCATCCTCGCATCGGTAGACAACATTATCTTCAATTGAAATATCGCTGCTGCCTTCGTCGGTGTAAATTCCCCAACCTCCATATTTGTAACGAGAGACATCGTGGCAAACATTATTCCGCTCCACGGTTCCCGGCTGCACGCCCAAGGTGTAAATGCAGCCCATGTCACTCAGCATGCCACGACCGATGTTATAGAGATTGTTGAATTCGATGAGATTGCCTCGGGCTACCGTTGGCCCATATCCCCACGTCCAACCGGCTGAAATCGCGGTGTAATATGTATCGTTGATTTCGTTGTGTGACACAACGTTATCGCTACTCTGCCCGATCCAAACCCCGACCGCGGCTGGATAGACAAGGCCGATGTTGTGAATGTGATTGTCTGTGATCTGATTCCCTTTGGTTTCCATCTGCGTATCGGTCGGGATTTTCGGATCACCAATCTTGACCCCACCCGCGCCCAGGTCGGTCATTTCATTTTCCACAATTCGATTGTCCTGAGAACCTTGGCCGAAGGCTATGGCATATCCACCGAGGTGGATGAACCTGCTCTTCTCGATGGTGCAGGAACGGGTGCCAGTCCCAGAGATGGCGGCAGGGATATCGTACGCCGCCTGCATGTCTGCATATCCAGTTTTAAGCTGCGACCAATCTGCGAAGCTAAAAGTCAGTCCTCGAAGTGCAATATGGCTGACCGTCTGATCCTTTGCTGCGTCTCCCTGGAAGAGAATCAATTGCGTTAGGCGCGAAGCGACTACATGAGCCCGCGACGATGCCTGCTGCGACGTTGGATAAAGGTAGACTCGGCCGGTCTTTGGGTCGAGATACCATTCGCCGGGGGCATCGAGCGCATCCAATGTGTTCTCTACCCAGTAACGAGCATTGCGCTCCGTGAAGGGCTGGGAGTGCCCGGCTAGTGTTACCACGTGAGACGCTTCGTCCACCGATTGGATAGGCAATCGCATCTCCGCCCAATCTTGCAGGGCAACGATCTCTACACCACCTTCCTCTGCCCACGGGGAATGAATGTCTCCACCATAGAATTGGAAATGCGCTGGCGCAGTCGTAGAAATTAATCCATCGAAATAATAGAAACCTCGATTGGGCGACCGAGCGCGAATCATCCGTTTTGAGTTGACGAAGAGTTGGTGGAAATACCACTCGCTTTGCTTGACCCCCGGAACCTGTGCGGTCCAGACATGATTTCTGGCGGGTAAGGCTACTGCAGTACCGCGGTACCTGTGCCAATCGGAGATGGCAACGCCTCCGCTCAGTACAGGAGTCTCGCCAGGATAGGCCTCATAGATGTTGGGAGCGTTCAGGGTGCCTGAGTCCTGCGGGGTGAAAACCAGCGGACTTTTTAGCTGGTAGATTCCGCCTCGCAAATAGACTGTGACCGGTGACTTATGCTGCCCCGCAGCCTTGAGTCGGCGGATAGCGTCTCTGGCACGGACAAGCGTGCGAAATGGGCCATCCGTGTCTGCGGCATTGGGTCGATCAAGCTTTCCTGACCATTGGTCGTTTCCACGTGGGGAAACAAAGAAGACAGTCTTTCCAGCAGGGTGTTGCTCCACATGGGTTGCTGGGGTTTGCCGCACCTGGGAAGAAGCCTTCGCAGGCGATCCGCTGAATAACAGGAGAGTGCTCCATGCTGTTATCAGAGCAGCTGACATGAATCCAAATTGTGAGGTTTTCTTCATTGTTCGTTTCCGCCTCCTATGGATCGAAACATTCTGCCACCCTAATCCTCAAGGAATTCTACGGTATGCGCCAACAGACGACTTAATTGTGCATTTCTAATCTAACAACATCCACAGTTTTCACCTCACAAAGTACGTCATTCTTCGACAACTAGAATTGGTAGTTTCGCCCAGCACGCCGACGCACGCGGACAGTTCCACACCGGACTTCCATTATGCATGGGCGGCAGACAAACATCACCACATTGATTCCGCCCGCGTCGACGGTCGGCGGTGTCGACAATGTAGGAGGCATGAGCAGTTTTTCCGGATCGAATATCGCCACAACTGACGACCACCGCTGGTATACGGGAGCCTTCTTTCAGGACGATTGGAAAGTTACCCCAGATCTGACACAACCTTGGTCTTCGCGGGGATTACTTCACACCGTATGCCGAGACCAGAGGCAGGCAGGCGAACTTCATCCCGGTGGGAGGCAACGGCAACACCGGCACCTACTATATTTCTAAGAAAGGCTGCCAGGTGGAGCGGTCGGCTACGTTCGATGCGTTGTTGACAAGTAGCAACATTAACCTCATGGCCGAGCATGGTTGTCAAAGTCGAATTCAGTGGATTACAGGTCGAAGGAATAACCAGGGTCGAGTGCTGCAGTTGGCCTTGAAATTGTTCTACTAGCACGGGTGGTTGTTGCGGACCCAGGTCTTAGAAGCGGGTACACTGGCTTCAGCAATGTAGAGGTTTTCTCATGACATCGAGGGTACAGACCGTGTTCTCCAGATTGCGAACCAGCCTCTGTCTTCTCCTGTTCGCCTGTGCGTTGTGCGCGGTCGCCCAGCAAGTGCAGAGTGCCCCTGCTGCGACGCCCCCTGACCTTGTCATGCACGGCGTGGCACATGGTTCACAGAATCATTCCTATGTGGAGGTTCCGTTCCAGGTGCCGCCTGGCGTCGAGCGAGTCACAGTGAGGTTTACCTATACGGAAAAAGAAAAACACACCGCACTCGACCTGGGGATGCTTGACCCTGTAAAACTCCGCTGCTGGGCCGGCGGCAACAAAGCGGTGCTTACGGTTGGGCTCTCCGATGCGACGCCATCGTGTCTGCCCGGACCCATCCCGACAGGGAAGTGGAACGTGCTGATCGGAATCCCCAACATCCGCCCAGCGGTTACCTCACACTACACAATTGATGTCTACTTTACGCGTACGGGGTTGGTGGCTGCCGAGCCTTCGATCTTGCGCGAACCGCTGCGCTCCGGACCGGCCTGGTACCGTGGCGATCTCCACATGCACACGGCGCACAGCGACGGACAATGTCTGAATCAGACCGGTCAGAAGGTTCCGTGCCCGGTATTTTTCACCGTGGACGCGGCGGCGAAACGCGGCCTCGATTTTGTTGCCATCACCGATCACAACGCGACCTCGCAGTACGACGTGATGCGGGAGTTGCAGCCCTATTTCGATAAGGTGCTGCTGATTCCTGGACGCGAAATCACTACGTTTTACGGGCACATGAATTTTCTTGGTACGACGGACTTTATTGACTTCCGGGTGGGGAGCAAGACCGTCGCCGATGTGAACACGCTGTTGCGCCGCGCCAGAAAACTAGGTGCGTTGGTCTCCATCAACCATCCCGACGCTCCTACGGGAGAGCAGTGCATGGGCTGTGGGTGGACGCCGCCCTCTCCGGTCGATATGCATCTGTTTGAGGCCGTGGAAGCGGTGAATGGCGGGTCCGAGATGTACGGGATTTCAGGCGTGCCCTTCTGGAACAAACAGCTTGACCGTGGGTTCCGTCTACCGGGGATTGGAGGCAGCGACAATCATAACGCATTCATGCCAGCCAGCCAGTTCAGTTCTGTCGGCAGTCCCACGACTGTAGTCTTCGCGTCCGAACTCTCGACGCCTGCGATTCTATCTGGCATCCGGGCCGGGCATGTCTTCATCGATCTGACCGGCTCCCGCAACAAGATGCTGGAAGCAACCGCGAAGACCGGGGAAGCAATTGCGCGTATGGGAGATGTACTGAAGGCGGAACAAGGCGCCGCGGTTACCTTTGGCGTGCATGTTGTGGGCGTGAAGGGTGGGAAGGTCGCGCTGCTCGAAGATGGGAAGAGAATGACGTCCAGCACGCCAGCGCAAGCGGGCAGCCCCGGAGAGGACTTCCATTATGCGTGGACCGCAGACGGACATCGCCATTGGTTTCGTCCGCAGGTAAATGGGCCGGATGGAAAGCTGTGGCTGTTGGGGAACCCTATTTACGTCGACTGGCAGAACTAGCCGCCCGGCGGTGTGGGATTGCTGATCGGTGGGCTTACGCTCTCGGTAATCCCGATAATTTTCCTGGTCCCTGCAGGTTTTCTATCTCGCATGTCGCGACAAGGTTGCACGCTAAAGTTACCGCAGGCGCGATCAATTTTCATTAGCTGGACTTGCAGACAGGCTACTCGCGGTGCATTCGTAATCTAACAACACCCACAGTCTTCGCCTCGCAAAGTGCGCTGTCCTTCTACAAAGAGAATCGGCAACGCTGCGAGTGCAGCCAATGAATCAATCCAGTGAATCCGAAATACCGCGTTGACGGCCAGTCCTGCTAAGGTAATGGCGGCAAGGTATGCACAGGTGGCTGACTGCACGGCATCCGCAGCGAGTGCATGGTTTTCTGTTGCGCGGGCAATTCTTCGCTTGGCCAATGCAAGAATTGGCATCACGATCAGCGAGGCCACGGTGATTGCGATACCAGAGTAACTTGTCTCCGCCGGGATGCTGCGTGCGAGTGCAATGATTGCGAGGAGAGCGACCACCCCGGCAAGAACGAAGAGCAGGATTCCAGAGAGGCGGGTGGCACTGGTTTTTGTCAAAGAGAAGGATGGAACGACTGCGAGCAGAACGACAGTTGCGGACAATAGTTCGACAAGACTGTCGGACCCAAAGGCCAGCAATGCCGCACTGCGCGCTGTGTACGCTGCATAGAGCGATACGGCACATTCGACCAGCATCCATGTCAGGGTAATAACTTGTAACCACAGAACTGCCTTATACGTGTTTTCGTTGCTGACTGTGGCAGTTTTGCTCGTTTGCTGCATCCCCGACCTGCACGACCCGTGCGATCGCATCGTCCTTTTCTCATCCTATGCTTCTGCGCTGGGCCGCACATATGAAAGCGCAGACTCGGTGAGCTGCCTTTTTGTTTTACGGGGAATTTCCTGTTTGTAAAATAACGATAGCCGCAAGAATCAATATCAGAAGTATTCCGATCAGCGCGTTATGGAAATTCAAATAACCAGATTACAAAATTCTTATTTTTTGGGCCGTGAATCGAATCAGACGTGTCAACGGCGCGAAGGTGCGAGAAGGTATGATCGGCCTCGTTATTCCTGGACCAGTTGAAATGTTAGTCTTCGACCAAATCTGACCTGGGTAAGGGGAGGCTTTGGATGAAGAAGAAGCGTTTTTCTGTGGGGCAGATAGTTGGAGTGTTGAAGCAGGCGCAGGTGGGTGTTCCTGTGGCCGAGGTGATCCGGAAGGCTGAGATCAGCGAGCAGACGTTCTACTGTTGGAAGGCGAAGTACGCGGGCCTGGAGGCGGACGAAGCTCGGAAGATGGCGCAGTTGCAAGAAGAGAATATGCACTTAAAGCAGTTGGTAGCGGAGCTGACGCTGGATAAGACGATGCTGCAGGATGTGCTCTCAAAAAAATGGTGAAGCCTTCGCGGCGTGGGCCGTTGGTGGAGCATTTGGTTGGGAGTTACCTGGTGAGCGAACGGCGAGCCTGCCGTGTTCTGCTCCTACCGAGAGCGACCTACCGGTATCGTAGCTGCCTCGATCCACGGACTGAGCTGCGGATGCGTATCCGCGAGATCGCTCAGGTAAGAGTGCGCTATAGATATCGCAAGATCCGCGTGCTGTTGAACCGAGAAGGCTGGGATGTTGGCAAATACCTAGTGTATCGCTTATACAGGGAAGAAGGCCTGATGCTGAGGAGGATGAAGCCTGCCGGCAAGCGCAAAGCATCACGGAAGCGTGAAGAGAAGGTGAAGGTGACGGCATCGGACCAGGAGCATGGACTTCGTCTCGGATCAGCTTCAGGAAGGAACGCAGTTTCGGTCGTTGACCATCGTCGATGTGTTTACCCGCGAAGCCGTGGCGATCGACGCTGGGCAGAACATGAAGGGAGAGGATGTTGTAAAGACCCTGAACCGGCTGAACTCTAGCCGTGAAGTACCGAAGGTTTCGTACTGCGACAACGGCAGCGAGTTCACCAGCCAGGTGATGGACCTGTGGGCTATCGGAACGGTGTGAAGATCAACTTCTCCAGACCAAGCAAGCCGACGGACAATACCTTCGTGGAATCGTTCAGACAACGCCTTCGTTGAATCGTTCAACGGAACCTTCCGGGCCGAGTGTCTGAATGCCCACTGGTTCGGGACCCCGGCCCAAGCAAAACGGCTGATCGAGGCGTGGCGTCAGGAATTCAATGAGAGTCGTCCTCACCGATCTCTCATTGACCGGACGCCGACTGAATTCTCCAGTGAGTACGCGGCTAGCCGCGTACTCACTGCAACCTAAACCAGCCGAAGGCTAACGCTAAGTTTGGTACAAGAAAACTGGTCCGATCAACATCTTCATAACTGCGCTACGGTAGCAGTCTACGTGGTACAAAAGATCGGGCTGGCCACGGCAGATCCGCCGGCCGCACCCAGCCGGACGATGCAAACGTCAGATGTCTTTGGGGAACAGAAAACTTGTATGGATTACTCGTGTCTCAAGACTTTTGCGGGAATTTATATCCACTCACGCGCAAACGCGACCGAACGCTTGACCACGGGCATAGGATTCTCCAGATCACCCTCGTATTCGATGGCCACCAAGCCGGTGAATCCATGTTTCTCAAGGAATGCGATCACTTCTCTGCTTTTCACAATTCCCGTTCCCAAAGTCACATCCTTATCATCGCCCGCGCTTTGAACATCCTTCAAATGCACCATCTGCAAACGCGGCCACAATTTGTTCAGTGCGTCTACCGGATCGTAACCGCAGGATGCCATGTGCCCCGTATCCGAGGTTGCACCCACGGTGTCTGAAACGGTGGCGAAAGCCTTCAGCAGATCTTTTGGGCTTTCATAGCGGAACCTGCGTCCTCTGAACCAGTGATTGTGAATACCAAATTTCATCCCTTCCTGCGTGAAGCGGACATCTACCATCTTGAGCGCATTTCCGACGGCCCAACCCGATACGTGACGAACCCCCAGCGCTTTGGCCATGGTCACAGTCGTGTCCAGGGTTACCTGGGTCGCAATCTCGCCGACAAAATAAGAAACCGCTCTAATCCCGTCTTGATCCAGTTTGGCACGTAGACTCTCGATAGCGTCCAGCTTGACCGCCGGCGGAAAGTAGTTAGGACTCGAGAGCTCAATCTGGCGGATCCGTAGAGCTTTCAGATCCTCGATCATCTGCTCGTCACTGACACCTCGGAATGTGAAAGTCCCGATCCCAAGTTCAAATCGGGCATTCTGGGCTTCCACTCGACCAAGAGCGAGCGTTCCAACTCCGACTGCGGTGGCAACAAGGAAATCTCTTCGGTTGATCATCGCGTGTTTCACCTTTGTGCGTTGTGTAGAGCTATCGGCCACTAGACGATTCCCAATTCACTACTCAGATTTTTGATGAAGCGTAATCCTCGGCGCGCAAGTTCGTCACCCGAAGGTGCCAGGTCGCGCCAAATAGATGCAGCTGCGGCCAACTCCGGTTCAGGTTCAGCAAACGATTCGATAGTCAGCCAACCGTCGTAACCGACCTCTTTCAAAACCGATAGAACTCCACGCCAGTCGACGTGCCCACTCCCAGGGATACCCCGATCATTCTCGGAAATATGAACGTGACCCAAATCCTTTGCCACCGCACGCAAAGCTTTCGCGACGTTCTGTTCTTCAATATTCGAGTGGAAGGTATCGAAGTGAATGCAAATATTGGACGCCCCAACGTCGCGAACAAATTGAGATGCATCCTGCAGGGTATTCAGAAAGTAGGTCTCGAACCGGTTCACCGGCTCCACGCATAACGTGACCCCTAAATCCTTCCCGCGCGACGCCGCGGCTCGAAGCCCCTGCACGGCCCACTCCCATTCCTGCTCGGTTCGCCGCGAGCCCGTCATGACTCCCAGTCCCGCATAGAGCGGGCCGCAAATCAGATTCGCACCAAATTCGGCAGTTCTCTCCACGCAACGCGTCAGGAAATGCACACCCCGAGCCCGGACACTTGCATCCGGACTCACCAGATTTGCCTCGCGAGGAAGCACACTGCACATGGTGCGCTCCAAGCCAAGGCGATCAAGGGTCCGTTTTACGGAAGAGATATCGGTTGGCTCATCAGGAGAGAGAAAGAACTCGACGCCGTCAAAGCCCCACTCTTGAATGCAAGAGAATAGAGCATCATGCCGGGGGCCAATATGCGTCGTCCATACCATCAGATTCACGCCGTACTTCATTCCGCGCACCTCGCTTAGGCCGTTAGCTATTTTGAGATCCACTCAGGAGATTCTCGGCCGATGCCCAGCAATCTCCGGGACAAGCGCGCCAAGCGTAACTGAGCCTGTTGCCTCTTGTCAAAACAATCTCAGATGCGAATTCCGATCGCAGACAATTCTCTGGTG
>JBDTBI010000143.1:0-4886 GCA_039924215.1 Acidobacteriaceae bacterium | reverse complement strand
GACGGGGAGATTTTTCTGGGTCGTGAAATTTCTCAGCATCGCGACTTTAGCGAAGAGACCGCGCGCCAGATCGATGCTGAAGTTCGCATGCTGGTGGACAATGGCTATCAGGCAGCACACTCATTGCTCGAAAACAACCAGCCGCTGATGCATCGCATGTCTCAGGCGTTGCTGGAACGCGAGACTTTGGACGCGGCGGAGCTGAAATTGCTGGTTGCAGGCAAAGACCTTCCGCCGATGCAAACGCCGCAGGATGGTTCCGGCGGCGATGTGCAGCACGTCCTGAAGCCGGATGCCGGACATTCGCCCGGTTTCGCGGGCGAGCAACCGTCGACAGCATAGGTGTCGGAAGTTAGTTCATCTTGTTTTAGTTCAGACCGTTTTGTTTTGAAGGAGCAGCCAGCGGCTGCTCCTTTCTTCATGCGTACAAACCGTACAATCAGAGCGGATTTCCATAGGTGTAGTTGAGGCGGGACATCTCCTCGCGGCTTTTTCTCAAGAAAAGCCGCACATCGTCGAACTAAGATAGTAATAGGGATAGAGATAGGAATAGGAAATCCGCTCTAGAATGTCATCTTCTTCTATGCGTTCAGTCGCCATTTTCGCGTGTTCGTTTCTGCTGCTGGCCGTGGGTTGCGGGTATCATACCGTCGGTACCCCGACGCATTTGCCGCCTGACATCGGCTCCATAGCCGTGCCGGTTTTCCAGACGGACGTCGAAAATTACCACACCAACGTCGCCTTTACGGACGCCGTGGTGCAGGAGTTGACGAGTCGTACAAAGGATCGCGTGACGCAAAACGACCATCCGCGGGCTGCCGATGCCATGCTGCGCGGAACCATTCTGACGGAAACCTATACGCCGCTTACCTACAATGCAGTGACAGGCCAGTCGTCCAGCTATCTGATTACGGTTACGGTGAACGTGGTGTTGACGGATGCAGCGGGCAAGGTACTCTACAGCAATCATCATTTTCGGTTCCGCTCCCAATATCAGGAGACTGCCGATCTATCGAGTTTTCTTCAGGAAGATTCGCCCGCCGTGCAGCGCATGGCACACGATTTTGCTCAGTCGCTGGTTAGCGACATTCTGGAGTCTTTTTAGACCAGTTCTCCTGAAGGTGTATATCGGAGAGGGAATCTACTCGCGGCCTTCCTTTAAGGAAAGGCCGCACTGAAACGATCTTCGCAATCTATAGCATCAGGAGAACTGGTCTAACCATGGCAAAGGCGAGCAGCGAGCGAAGCGCACAACTGGGCGATGGTTTCCTGGCAATGGATCGACTGCTGCAGGAAGTGGCTACAGATGCGCGCCGCGCCGGGTATGTGCTGTTGGGCGACGAGGCATTTCTTCAGCAGCAATGTCGCCGTGGGATCATCGAGGCCCTGATCGATCCACAGTTCCGTGATTACTGCGTTGCGGATGTGGATCTGTCGGAGGCGACCATCTTTGATGCCATCGAGCAGGCGAGCACCCCGTCGTTGATGGCGCCATTCCAGATTATTTTTGTGCGGAATGTGCGCTTGCTGTATCAACGCGGCGCAAAGAAGGAAGAATTTGCCGCGATCCAAAAATATCTTCGTCTGCCGAACCTGCAGGCGCTGCTCGTGTTTGTCGCGGACCATCTACATATTCCAAACGACGTTCGCCGCATGGACATGCAGGATAAGGACCGCTATGAACGCATCCGCGAAACGCTTGGCGAAGACTGCGGCATCATTGAACTAAGCCAGCCCGAGGAGGGTGACGTCCTGCGCTGGTCTGTGCAGACAGCAGCAAAGAGCGGGGTGGAATTACAGCCCGACGCGGCACGCGAACTGGCGGACGCGCTGCACGGGGACCTGATGCGGATTGCTTCGGAGTTGGAGAAGCTGACGCTGTTCGTAGATCGAAAGAAGCAGATCACCCTCGCCGATGTGGAGCGGATGGTAGTTTCCGCCAAGCAGCGTTCGCTGTATGAACTGACAGACGCAATTTCTTCCCACGATGCGGCGCGCTCCTTGCTCCTCTTGCACGGGCTGTTGAACGCAAGCGAGAGCGGCGAAGACAGCGCCATCGGCCACCTGCACATGCTGGCGCGCACCTTTCGCCAGATGCTGGTGATTCTTGAGAAAAATGTCCGTGATTCCCGCAGTATCTGGCAGGCGCTGTGGCCGGGCTTCCGCGTTCCGCCGTTTGCCGTGGATGATCTGATCCGCCAGGCACGACGCTACAAAAGCCGCCGCGATCTGATGCAGATGCTGGCACGGATTGCCCGGGCCGATCTGGAAATTCGCTCATCCCCGCCGGACAAGAGCCTGGTGCTGGAACGGATGGTCATCGATCTGGCAAAGACGGGCGATCTGGCAAAGACGGGCGATTTGGCGAATGCCGCACCCAGGCAGCCTGCCACAACCGCGACGCGTTAGCGCATCCCTACCAGACGCGGCAACGATCTGCGGGGGCCATTGGCTGGCCCGTCTTGCAACTGAAAGCGTGGGCAAATTCCGGCATGTTCCGCACCACACCGTTGGCGCGAAACTGGTCCGGCGAATGAGGATCGCTTTGGACCAGCAGACGGATGAATGCCGGTCTGGCATTGGTGCACCAGTTCTGCGCGAATCCGATAAAAAATTGCTGCTCCGGAGTGAACGCACCCATCTTCTTCGACAGATTGATGTTGTGCTGATGGGCGTAGGCTTCCATCGCCATGTAGGCCAAGCGAATGCCGCCGTTATCCGCGGTATTTTCGCCGAGCGTCAGCTTGCCGTTCACATGGAGATTGTCCACTGCAACGAAGCTACTGTATTCGTTGGCAAAGCAGGCGGTGCGGGCATCGAAATGGTTTTTGTCCTCGGGCGTCCACCAGTTTTTCAAATTGCCGTAGCCGTCGAATAGGCTGCCCTGGTCGTCGAAGCCGTGGGTCAATTCGTGGCCTACAACAGCGCCAATGTGGCCGTAGTTGACTACCTCCGGAGCGCTGCGATCATAGAACGGCGGCTGCAGAATTCCAGCAGGGAAGTTGATGTTGTTCATGCTGGGGTCGTAATAGGCATTCACGGTGGGCGGCGACATTTCCCATTCGTTTTTGTCGACCGGCTTGCCGATCTTGTTTAACTGGCGCGCAGCTTCAAACTCCCGCGCGCGCATGGAGTTTCCCAGCGCGTCAGTGGGCTGGATGATCAGCTTGGAGTAATCGCGCCATTTGTTGGGATAGCCGATCTTGTTGGTAATCAGATCGAGTTTCTGAATGGCCTTCGTTTTTGTTTCCGGACTCATCCAGCTGAGTGAGGTCAGGTCCTTGTTCATAGCGGCTTCAATAGCCTTTACCATGTTCAGGGTCTGTTGCTTGCTGTTTCCGGCAAAATACTTGTCGACATACACCTTGCCAACGGCCTCTCCCATGGCGGCATTGGTCGCGGTGACGCACCGCTTCCAGCGGACCTGCATCTGCGGAATACCGCTCAATTTGCGGCCATAAAAGTCAAAATTTTCATTATCGAATGCGGTGGGCAGCCGGGATGCGAAGGAGTCCAGGAGATGCACGCGGAGATAGCTGCGAATGGTGGCCATGTCCGTTTGCTGCAGGATGCCGTTCAGAGCCTGAAAAAATACCGGATTCGCCACATTCAAAGTCTCAATCGGAGGCGCGCCTGTGTCGCGGATCAATGCACTCCAGTTGAGGATGGGGTCGGTGCTGGCCAGTCGGGTCAGCGTTTCAATGTGATAGGTTTTGTATGGATCGCGGCGCTCCACCATCCCCATGGAGGTCTTGGCCAGGGATGTTTCAAACGCCAGAACGGCCTGCGCGTCTGACTTCGCTTTGCTGGCCGGCTCGCCATAGAGCTTGAGCATATTAGCCATGTGCTGCACATATTCCTGGCGAAGCTGCACGCTCTTGGGATCGGTGCGAAGGTAATAGTCCTTTTCCGGCAGTCCAAGCCCCCCCTGGTCAACCACGGCAATCTCTTTGGTTGCGTCTTTAAAGTCCTGCATGGAACCCATATCGAAGAATGCGGTGACGCTGATCTTCTGGTAGTGCGCAATGAGGGCGGGCAATTCCTTCTTGTTCTTCAGCGCATCGATTCGTTTCAACTCCGGCTGCAGCGGTTTCAGCCCATCCGCGTTGATCGCGGCCGTGTTCATGCAACTGCCGTAGTAGTCGCCAATCTTCTGTTCGTCAGATGAGTGGTTGGCGCCTGGCTTCTCGGCCCGCTCCAGAATGCCGTGCAGCAGTTGATGGTTGTATTCGTTCAGGTTTTCGAACTGATCGTAGAGCGGAAGATCACCGGGGATAGGATATTTCTGTGAAAATTTGCCGCAGGCGTATTGGTAAAAATCCGTGCAGGGATCGGCAGATGTATCCATGACGCTGGTATCGAATCCTGGGATCGGAGCGACCTTTTGAGCTGTGTGAGAAGCGGGCGAAGCTGCGGAAGTTTGGCCGTAGGCAGGGATCTGTGTTGCACAGATCGATAGGGGAACAAGCACTGCCAGCACATGAAAAAAGAGTCTTCGTGAAGCCATTCTTCTCGGTTCCTTTCGCGTAAAAGCATACCGTGCTGTGGACGATGCGTGCGTAGCCATCCAAAGGGTAGATGAGGTCAATTCTAAAGCGTGCCGCGCCCGATGGGGAAACGCGGCGCGGCGTGGTGCCTGGTAAAGCCGCAGTGTCGAGAATTCTGTCCTCTAAAACCGAGAAATGGAAAGCTTTTTTGTTCGGGATCTGGCTGCATTGTGCTACGCTTCGCCCACAGACACATACTATGAACGATCAAGTGACAACGAACGATCGACTGACAACCTCAACTTTCTTGCAGCCCAACGTGTACGGCCCCATTACGCCCAGCCAGATGTTTGAGCGGGCCTTCAGGCTACTGCGCGACAATTTTAAGCTCTACGCCGG
>JBDTBI010000142.1:0-11427 GCA_039924215.1 Acidobacteriaceae bacterium | reverse complement strand
CCGGGCTACCCAACCGCCGACTACTTATAGACCGGCTGGGAAATATGCTGGAACGCGCGGAACGGAACCAGATCCGAGCAGCAGTCCTGATGATCGACTTGAACGGATTCAAGCAGATTAACGACACGTACGGACACGCGATTGGGGATGATTTCCTGCGTGAAGCCGCGCTACGGCTGGCAACCCATGTTCGAAAAGCGGACACCCTCGCGCGCTCCGGCGGGGATGAATTCACTGTTTTGATTTCGGACATCCTGCAGCCGGATGGAGCGGAAATTATGGTGCGGAAGCTACAGGAAGAACTCGACCGGCCTGTGAGTGTGCGCGACTTGCAGTTGCGCGTGTCGGCCAGCATCGGCGTGGCCTTGTACCCGGAAGATGGCCGAACCGCCAACGAGCTATGCGATAAGGCAGATGCAGATATGTATCAGATAAAACGGCGCGTCAAATCACTTTCCGGACTCGATAGAGTGTCCGAACCCATGCCGCTTCCTCCTCGCTAGGTGTCAAGTTTCAATAGGTTGTTGTCCAACACCTGCTTGTCCAGGCACAGATTTGCCACCAGCCGTTTCAGCTTCCCGTTCCTCTGCTCCAGCTCTTTCAGTCGCGTGACCTGACCTTCCTTTTATACGCCGCATTGCCGGCGCAAGTGATGCTGCTCTGCGATCTTGGCGACATTGCAGGCCCAACTCGAACGTGTGCAGCAACGCTGCCCGCATTCGTGCGAATGATTGCATCGCTTCCGCGCGGAAATCATCATACTCTCGTATGAACGTTCCGCTCTTTTCCTCATTTCAACTCCGCTCGATTGAATTCTCCAATCGCATCGGCGTCTCGTCCATGTGCCAATACTCCAGTGAAGATGGCTTTGCCAATGACTGGCACTTTGCGCACCTGGGCAGCCGCGCGCAAGGCGGCGCCGGACTGGTAGCGCTGGAAGCCGCCGCCGTGCTGCCTGACGGCCGCATTTCACCGGCCGACCTGGGCATCTGGAAAGACGAACATATTCCCGCACTCGCCCGCATCGCGAGGTTTCTCCATTCGCAGGGTGCACGCACTGGGATGCAATTGGCTCACGCAGGCCGCAAAGCCAGCACGGCTGCACCCTGGGCCGGGCACGAGCTAGTTCCGCCTGAAAAGGGTGGCTGGCAGCCGGTAGCGCCGAGCGCAATTGCCTTCTCCCCTGACTACGCCGTACCAACAGCGCTCGACGAGGCCGGAATCCATGAGGTGCGAGAAGGATTTGCCCGCGCCGCACGCAGAGCATTGCAGGCTGGTTTCGATTTTGTCGAGATTCACGCGGCTCATGGCTACCTGTTGCACCAGTTCTTATCCCCGCTGGCGAATCGCCGCATCGACAACTACGGCGGCAGCTTCACGAATCGCACGCGACTGGCACTCGAAGTAGTGGATGCGGTACGCCGCGAATGGCCGCAACACCTACCGCTGTTTGTGCGCATCTCCGCTACCGAGTGGGCTGAGGGCAGATGGAATGTGGACGAATCCGTCAAACTTGCGCACCTGCTGCGCGAGCATGGCGTCGACTTGGTCGATGTTTCCTCCGGTGGACTCGTCCCCGGCGTAAAAGTTCCCGTTGCACCCGGCTATCAGGTTGGTTTTGCTGCCAGAATCCGCAGAGAGGCTAGTATCGCCACAGCAGCGGGCGGCCTTATCACGGAGCCGGAGCAGGCCAACACGATCATCGCGGAGGAGCAGGCCGATCTGGTGCTTCTGGCGCGTGCGATGCTGCGCGATCCCTACTGGCCGGTACACGCAGCGGCCACTCTTGGTGAAACGGCAAGCTGGCCCAGGCAATATCTGCGCGCCGCGCCGCCCGACTCGTCCGCGCGTCCGGCAATTCCCAACACGTAAATTTGCTAAATGGCACGGCCTGCGGGGGAATGCGCCTTGTTGCCCTATGCAAAGTCGAATCCATAGCGCGATTTCGTTACCGGTATTCCTGGGACACAACCGGAACATGGCATGTTAGTTGTGAGGCTCGGTACAGGGTGCGAGGTGTTGAGCTCCATTGTAGAAGTCTCCGGAACTAAAACTTTTTCGATTGGTGCAGCAGTTCCAACAACGCACATCGCCCCCTACTCTTTCGTTTTCAGCTTGGACTCGTTCTCGCGTATGAACGTCTCAATTTCCGCCGCATTTGCCAGAAGGCGGAGCCACTGTTCTTTGTAGAGCGTGACTGGAAATCTGCCCATGCCATACAAGGACACTGCGCCCTTTTCGCTTACCTTCAGGCTGACACCGCCTTTCTCCCTTGTCTTGAGTTGGGCATTTTCTGACCGCAGACGTTCCAGTTCCGCTTGCATCTCCGATTCATTCATCGTTTCCCTCCTGCTATCGATTCACATTTATTATCCAACCTAAATCGCAGCCTCCATTTGACGTCGCGTGTATCGACCCGACCTTCCAGCGTGGTTCCAGCTCCACGTATGACTTTGGATGCTGCCGCGCTGCGCTCAGCCAATCCGAAGAGTCCAAGCAGTACCGCGACTCCCTACCGTTTGGATGGGTAAGGAGCCAAAACATCTGTATGGACTGATATTTTGGACGAAAATAAAAGCCTTTTGGACACTTGCAGTGA
Organism: Acidobacteriaceae bacterium; assembly: GCA_039924215.1. Taxonomy (GTDB): domain Bacteria; phylum Acidobacteriota; class Terriglobia; order Terriglobales; family Acidobacteriaceae; genus JAKAAZ01. Next base: position 8,828 of record JBDTBI010000142.1, on the reverse strand, counting down.
GGGACTCACATCTCGCTATAAGGCTATTATTAGCATATGCTTGCAAATTAATTCCCACAATATACCCCCAAATGTACCCCCAACGTTGTGTTGTTTGTACCCCTTCGGGCAACACGAACTCAGACTTCCCGCAGCCGGCATTTCTGCCGGGCGAACCCGTGAGTGTTACCACGCCAACCGTAGCGCCGTTTTGGTTTCAATCCACGCCGCCATCTAGTCTGCAAGATCAGCTTCTCTGACGACTGCGGCCGCGAAAGTCGCCAATTCGGGCGCATTTCTACGATCTGTCCTCGCGGAAACGAACCAGAGATTCTCGCTATTACGTCATGATCTACCCAAAAGTCGACTATTCTCCGGCACGCATGGAGAAGTCCCTTTCCGGGATGGACTTCACCAGATAATCCTTAGGCTTAATTAGCGTTGGCTTATCTGGTTGTTTCAGCGGGACGCTACAGGGTGGGGTTCAGGCTGTCTCGTCTCATAACATTCCAGGCTAAGCTGATGCTGCGAGAGAAGCGCCGAGATGCCGCGTTTGTCTGTGGTCATCAGGTATGCAACCCAGAACGAGATCGTCAGCGGAAGTTTCGTCTTATCAACGACCCGCCGTCTGAGACTTGGTGCCGTCGGCGGATACGCTGCTCGACCAAGCCACAGAGTCGAGGTTGGGTTGATGGTTGAATCCCTGGAGCATGTTAAGCGCAGGTATAGCGCGGCTCATGATCTTGGCTGGCCAGACTGAATGTGGAATATGATGGACTATGATCTTCCGGCGCGCAATCCTCCGAAGAGTGCTGTCGTTGCTCTGGATTGTCGCGTTGCCGACGTTGTTGCTTGGTTCCGCCTGTTCCGCCACGGGAACAGGTATCGAGCACAATGTATCGGCGGAACCTCCACTTCTCCTAAATTGCAGTGCGTCTCGCCTAACTTTTGGCGCACACCTGTCCAAAAAGAAAATAGGCCCTCGCACCCATCTGCAACATAGAGCGAATGATGTCGCAATAACCCTTCATCGTCGAGCGCATCGCCGATTCGGACTTGAAACCGCTTTGGCCCGTGTACGCGCTCGGGATATTCAGTTTGCGAACCTGAATGACGTGAACGAGCATGGACCTTCGTCCTCGTGCTTTCGTTCAACTGGGCGTTCGCCCCCCTCGCTCTGATCCAATCCTGACACCGAGCATTTTCACTTTTGCTGAGTTGTTTCGAGCCCTGTACTGCGCAGCTTTCCTCGACGGAAAATCTGCGTTGCGATCGTTGCTTCGGCCTACGCCTAAAGTGAAAGGCTCTACCGTCTGACTTTTTCTACCCGTGCCGATATTTCCTGAACATGGTTCGGGCATGCCAAAGCTGAATTTTCCGGAGAATGTATTTCCATTCCGGGGCTTTGTGCCGCCTGGGTCAGGGGTGTTGGTCCACGATGTATTACCGAAACTTTGGGATACCGAAAGGGTTAGAAGCATATACGTGAAGACTCATCAGGTGGAGGTTTTCTGCGCATGCTGAATGTGAGACGGAAAACACCTTTTGCTCTCGTAGCGCTTATCGTTTGTTCGCAATATCTGTCCGCTGTGGGACACCAGGCCTCTACACCGAATGTAAGGGTAATTACTGTTCAGGAGGCCGTGAACTATGCGCTGGCGAATTATCCGGCAGTGCACGCGGCTCTGGAACAGTACAACGCCGCTCGCGCGAGCGTGGGGCTTGCGAAAACGAGCTATATCCCGCGGCTGGACGCCGTATGGCAAGGGGATCGCGGTTCGCGCGAAAGTGTGTTGGGCGTGCTGCTGCCGCAAAGTCCGAACATTTTGACAGGAACGCAGGGAAGCGTGACGCCCCATGCCTATCGTCCATTCTGGACCTCGGGAGCAGGGATTCTATTGTCCTGGGAGCCGTTCGATTTTGGATACCGGCGCGCGCGGGTCCGTTCGGCCGAGACCACGGAAAGCCGGCTTGGAGCGCAGGTAGACCTGACGCGCTTAGGTGTAGCGACGGCGGTCGCCGAGGCGTCGCTGGCCGTATTGGCGGGTGAACAGCGGGTAAATGCCAGCGCCGCAGATGTCAACCGCAGACAAGTGTTCGCACGATCGGTGCACGCATTGGTGGACGCTCATCTGCGTCCGGGAGCCGATGCGTCCCGTGCAGAGGCGGAACTGGCCGCAGCCAGAACGCGGCTGATTCTTGCGCAGCAGGCCGACCAGGTAAATCGTGCGGTACTGGCTGAGGTACTGGGTCTGGCTGGATCCGCCGTGCAGATCAAGACAGGACCCTTTCTCGACATTCCGCCGCAACGAGCCTGGGCCGAGACGCCGCTGGTAAGTCATCCGGCAGCGATCGTAGAGCAGAGAAGGATCCAGGAAGCGAAAGCGAGAATAAGCGTTCTAAATCACTCATACTATCCGCATTTCACGACGGAGGGGTTGGTTTCGGCACGTGGCAGCGGACAGACTGCCACCGGAGATGTGAAGCCGTGGCCGAACGGGCTGGGGTTCGATGTCTATAACTGGGAAGCGGGCCTGACGGCGTCGATGGACCTGACCAGCATCGCGCCCATCCGTCAGAGAAGAAAGATCGAGGTCGCGAATCAGCGCCACGAAGAGGCGCTGTATGCGCAGACGATGCAGATGCTGACCGGGCAACAGCAGCAGGCACTGGCGCAGTTGAGCGGGGCACGGCGAGTCGCGGAGAATACTCCGACCGAACTTGCGGCTTCACGCCTGAGCGAAGCGCAGGCGTTGGCGCGCTTTCATGCTGGACTGGGAACGATTGTGGATGTAGCAGAGGCGCAGAGCCTGCTGGTCCAGGCGGAGATGGACGACTCGCTTGCCCGGCTCAGCATCTGGCGAGCCCTGGCAGGGCTAGCCGCAGCGCAAGGAGACTTGACGCCATTTCTCAACATGGTCAATAGCATGCCGAAGGGAGGGTCCTGACCTATGTGGCTTGTCCACGCTGCCTTACGGCGTCCAATTACAGTCCTTGTCGGAGTCATCGCGATCGCGCTCTGCTCGATCCTTGCGATTCTGCGCATGCCGGTGGATATCTTTCCGAACCTGAATCTGCCGGTAATTTATGTAGCACAACCGTACGGGGGTATGAGCCCGGCCCAGATGGAAGGATATCTGACCTATTATTACGAATCGAACTTCCTTTACATCGCGGGGCTTCAGAGTGTGGAGTCCAAGTCGGTTGAAAACTTCGCACTGCTGAAACTCTCCTTTCTGCCTGGCACAGACATGAATCAGGCCTTGTCGCAGACGGTCGCGTACATCGAGCGTGCGCACGCCTATATGCCAGCGGGGACTGTTCCCCCATTTGTGTTGCGGTTCGACGCAGGCACTGTACCGGTCGGCTATGTGGTTTTTTCCAGTAAGGCGCGAAGTGTCGATCAATTGCAAGATCTCGCGCTCAACCGCGTGCGGCCGCTGTTTACGACCTTGCCGGGGGTATCGTCTCCGGCGACCTTTGGAGGCAGTTCACGAACCATTGTCATTCACGTCGACCGCGACAAACTGAACAGCTACCGCATGTCTACTGCAGAAGTGGTGAAGGCGCTGCTTTCCGGTAATGTGATTGCCCCCGCCGGAGATGTGAGGACGGGCAACCTGGACCGCATCACTCCAATGAACGGGGTGGTGGTGAACATTCAGGATCTTGCCAATCTGCCGGTACGCACAGGCGCCGGGCCGACTGTTTTTATGCGTGATGTCGGCTGGGTGGAGGATGGCAGCGACATCACCCTGGGGTACGCCCTGGTGAATGGCCGCCGGACTGTGTATTTGCCTGTGACGAAGCGCGCCGATGCCTCCACGCTGGCGGTAGTGAATGAAGTGAAATCCAGCATGAGCCGGTTCGCGAATGTGCTTCCACCCGATGTGCAGGTCCGCTATGAGTTCGACCAGTCGGGGCGTGTGAGGCGATCTCTGGCGGGGTTGATTTGGGAAGGCGCGATTGGGGCCTTCCTAACGGGACTGATGGTGTTCCTGTTTCTGCGCGAATGGCGCAGTTCATTCATTGTTGTGGCGTCGATTCCTTTCGCGCTGGTTGCGGCAGTGGTCTGCCTTTGGCTGGCGGGCCAGACAATCAACATCATGACGCTGAGCGGCCTCGCCCTCGCGGTCGGCATCCTGGTCGATGAGGCGATGGTCGCGATCGAGAACATTCACCGCAATTTGCACCTGACGCACAACGTGCCGCAGGCGGTGCTGGACGGGACCCGCCAGACTATGGCGCCGCGGTTCCTGGCCATGCTTTCTATCCTGGCCGTGTTTCTTCCCTCGTTTCTGATGGTGGGAGTGACCCGTGCCCTGTTTGTTCCGCTGTCCTTGGCAGTGGGCTTTGCCATGATCGCATCCTATCTGCTCTCCAGCACCTTTGTGCCGGTTCTTTACATCTGGCTGAACAGGCGAATGCACCAAAGCGAAGAGGAAAGCGAAGGGCGCAGCCGATTCGATCACTTCCGCGATCGCTATGTGCATGTCATCGAGCGGCTGATCCATCGGCGTCGCTTGCTGATCGGGGCCTATGTAGTGATATCGGCCGCAATTATTCTTCTGCTGGGACCCCAACTGGGCCACGAGATCTTTCCCCACACTCCCGAAACGCAGTTTCAACTGCGGTTACGCGCGCCGGCGGGCACTCGCATTGAGGTGACTGAACAGATCACGCTGAAGACGCTGGATGAGATCAAACGTCTCGCCGGTGCCGGCAACGTGGACATCAGCATCGGATACGTCGGGACCTACGCCCCGAGTTACCCGGTGAATCTGGTCTATCTATGGACGAGCGGCCCCCAGGAGGCCGTACTGCATATTCAGTTAAAGAAAAGTGCGGGCATTCGTATTGGGCCGCTCGAGGAGAAGCTGCGCAAAGTGCTGGCGCACGATTTTCCGGACACGGCCTTCACCTTTGAGTCCGGCGAGATTGTCGATCAAATCATGGACTTCGGTTCGCCTACTCCGATCGAAGTGGCCATCCAGGGCTTTAATTTTTCCGCCGATCACGCGTACGCGGAGAAAGTGAGGGCGGAGATGGCAACGATACATCATTTGCGCGATCTGCATTATGGGCAGCCGCTGGACTATCCGAGCCTCAATATCGATATCGATCGGGAGCGGACGGGACAGCTGGGGCTGACGGTGGACCAGGTGGCGCGTTCCGTGGAAACAGCCACGTGGTCCAGTCGATTTGTTTCCCGTAATTTCTGGCAGGATCCAGTGACTGGGGTGGGATATCAGGTGCAGGTGGAAGTGCCGCAAGACCAGATGAAGTCCATGGACGATCTTGCCAGCCTTCCCCTGATGAGCGGTGGGGTTGCGAACCATCCTAACCTGGGGGACGTGGCGCGGCTTTCCTACGGAAAGGTAACAGGTGAATTCGATCGCTATAATATGCAGCGCATGATTTCGCTGACTGCCAACGTGGAAGGTGAGGACCTTGGGCGAGCCGCCGACCAAGTGGAAACGGCAATACGGCGGGCCGGTCCTCCACCCCGGGGGGTGGAAGTGCATATGCGCGGGCAGGTTGTCCCGATGCGACAGACGCTGCAATATCTTACTTTGGGATTGCTGTCCGCAGTGCTGGCGATCTATCTGTTACTTGCAGGCAACTTCCAGTCCATGCGCCTGGCATTCGTCGCGATTTCCACTACCCCTGCCGTTGTCTGCGGCGTGATTTTTATGTTACTTCTGACCGGGACTACGCTGAACCTGCAATCGTTCATGGGCGCAATCATGGCGCTCGGTGTTTCGGTCGCAAACTCGATTCTGCTGGTGACCTTCGCCGAAGAGCACCGTCGTGCCGGAACTGGATCTGCCGCGGAAGCAGCCATTTTCGGCGGCCGGACGCGGCTACGGCCCATCCTGATGACCAGTATTGCGATGATCGCAGGGATGGTGCCGATGGCACTCGCCCTCAACGAGGGCGGCCACCAGATTGCGCCGCTTGGCCGATCCGTCATTGGCGGACTGGCGGCTTCGACGCTGGCGACTCTGTTCCTGCTGCCGGCAATCTTTTCCGCGGCTCAGGAACGGGCCTCCAGATCCTCAGCATCGCTGGACGTAACAGACCATGACAGCCCATATAGTCGAGGGAAGGGCGAGGAAGAATGAAGTTGATAACGAAATACGGGACACGATCACAATTTTTGGAATCGCGGAGAACAGTATTGAGAAGTTCCCTGCTGGGAGCAGCGCTTGCATTGGGTGCGATAGTCTGCGGCTGCAATGCCGACTCGAATAAAGCGTCCGCCGCAGCTACTGTTTCGCAAGCGCCGGCGCAGGCCGTGGTTGACAGCGTCAAGGTCGTCTCGCGCCAGCTGAGCATCACGATCCCTTTACCAGGAGAACTGCAACCGTATGAGGAGGTCAGGATTTTTCCCAAGGTGAGGGGGTTCGTCCAGTGGATCGGCGTCGATCGCGGTTCGATTGTGAAGAAGGGGCAACTTCTGGCGGTACTGCTGGCGCCAGAAATTGTTGCGCAGAAATCCGAAGCTCAGGCAAAAGTTCTCAGTGCCGAGAACCAACGCATCGCCGGAGAAGCGAAACTGGCTGCCGATGAAAGTAGTTGGGAACGACTGAAGGACGCTGCCCGCACGCCGGGCGTGATCTCGGATGAAGAACTTGAGGTTGCGGAAAAAGCTGCTGAGGCGGATCAGGCCCGCGTCGTATCTCTACGAAATACAACAGACGCGGTGAGGGCCAGTCTGCGCTCTGCCGAAGAGATGCAAGGCTACCTACGCATCACGGCTCCGTTCGATGGCGTAGTCACCAAACGCAACGTTCATCCTGGTGCGCTGGTCGGTCCCGGCGGAGGGCCGGGGACCCAACCCTCAATGCTACGCATCGAGCAGGTCGCCCATCTTCGGCTGGTTGTCGCGGTTCCGGAATTATATGTCGCCGACATTCAGAAAGGCGCAAAGGTGAGCTTCACGGTTCCGGCATTTCCTGGACGCACGTTCAGCGGTACGGTGGCTCGTCTCGCTGATTCAGTAGACGCTTCGACACGCACGATGCCAGTGGAAATGGATGTGTGGAATCCAGGATTGGAATTGCATTCGGGAATGTATCCGTCCATCCTCTGGCCTGTGCGCCGTGCGAATCCGACTCTCTTTGTGCCGCAAACCTCAGTCGGGCGAAATATGGAACAGAGCTACGTGGTCCGCATTCGGGACGGCAGAGCAGATCTAGTAAGCGTCAAGACCGGAGGCGTGATGGGCACCCAGACCGAGATTTTTGGTGGTCTTCAAGCGGGGGATACAATCGCCCTCCATCCAACCGATGACCTGCGCTCCGGTACGGCTGTTTCTGCCCGCCTAGTTGGCGCTGACGTCCAGATACGCTGATCTTCAGAATGCCCAATCAATTAGCAAGCACAAAGAAAGGATTCGACTCATACCACTGCCGCAGACCGTGAGTGGTCTCGAGATACCATTTCGATCTAGATAGCCCTGCAGCTTGCGGACGCATCCCAGACGCAGGTATGCGGTGTATATCTTGCGTACGATCTCCGCTTCAGCGGGAATGGTGATGAGCTTGTGGTCTTTGAGCCCATACCCGAGGGGAGTAGTCCCTCCCCTCCACATTTCTTTCTTCTTCGAAGCAGCAATTTTGTCGCGGATTCGCTCGCCAGTGACATCTCTCTCAAACTGTGTGAAAGAGAGCAATACGTTCAGGGTCATTCGGCCCATCGAGGTGGTGGTGTTGAACTACTGGGGGACGGAAACAAAACTGATTCCCTGCGCATCGAAGGCTTCGACAATTTTGGCAAAATCAGCAAGCGAACGAGTCACACGGTCTAGCCTGCTCAGAGCAATCGAGGTTTATCAGGGAACACACATCACACGTCTGGCAATGAGCCTTTCGCTGGGCCATTGGATCAAGGCCGGTGGCTAGCAGCTTTCGTGCCTCAGGGTGGCGTCCTCTGGCCAGCGATAGAGACACATCAGGATATCTACCAAAGGTCATGAGCTTGGCCTTTCCCTCATGCCTGTATGTCCAGCGCCAAATCTTTCCGCCTGAAGGTGTGATCCAGAGGAATAGGCCGCTACCATCGCTAACTTTGTAAGGATTTCCCCTCGGTTTTATTCGCTTGATCTGGGTGTCGGTTAGCTTCATTGGATAGCCTCTTTGTCAATGTACCCACAGACTGAGCAGGATATACCCTCAAATATACCCTCTGCCGGGCTTGGCTTTCATGATATCGCTTTGGACGGTAAAAGAGCCAAAACACCTGTATCTATTGATGTTTTTGCTGGATATTGGATTTATTAGGACACCGTAGAACATGGGAATGGTGGGCGGTGAGGGACTCGAACCCCCGGCCTCCTGCGTGTGAAGCAGGCGCTCTAACCAGCTGAGCTAACCGCCCTTACGGCGCAAAACTGCAAGAATAGACTCCCAGTGTACGGTATCCGCGCGGTGTCGGACAATCAGGAGCGGATGGGAGCCGTAATCGCTGAACCCGTTTGAATCTGGCACTGTCGAAGTGAAGCAGTGCGGCTCGCTCGATGCGGATTTTCATTTCTGTGCCGCGTGTTCTCGCGGTGGCGACTCAATCCACAGCTTTCCACTTTTTCTGGTGTGACTTATGTCACAGCAGGCTGCCTCATTACCGCGTATAAGCCCCGACGAATTCGAGGGCTTCCTCAAGCCCTGGATAGGCTCAAAAGTGCTAGAAAACAAGACCATTTACGTCTTCTTTTCTAGTAGTTCCGTTCACCGGAGTTAATGCCCATCGAGTGCATAAATTGCTCCATTCGGTGAAAGAGATTTTCCCTATGTTCAGGATGATGCTTAGATTACCAGAAGCGCGGCGCACGACAGGGCACCCGACAT
>JBDTBI010000141.1:0-3354 GCA_039924215.1 Acidobacteriaceae bacterium | reverse complement strand
GAAACATATTTCGCTGGAAATATCGCTGCTCGACCGCAGCACGGAGCATCTGCCGAAGGCGCGCAACTGGAATAAGGATTTGCTTCCCCCCACTTTGTATACGGGCGATGCGCTCGCAATACCGCTGGCGGACAACAGCGTGGACGTCGTTTCCTGCTGTCTGTTTCTGCATCATCTAAGCACGGACCAGGCACGCGCCTTTCTACGGGAAGCCTTACGCGTCTCGCGCGTAGCAGTGCTGATCAACGATGTCGAAAGAACTCGCATGAACTATCTTCTGTCCCAGCTGAACCGACTGGTTGACCCGAGCCGGCTGTCCCGCCAGGACGGGCCCACTTCTGTACGGCGTGCTTATACCTATGCGGAGATGCGGGATCTGCTGCGGGAAACCCACTGCAGATTTGAGCTGGTTCGAGGCCATGTATATCGGCTGGGTGCGATCGCATGGAAAAAAGGTACAGACGCAGGCTGCTCGATCCGCGCAGAACCCTGATGGAATGCCCTTTTGCGAGCAAAAAGGGGTTGGCTTGAAAACACAAAAGCGAACCCATGAAGCAGGCTCGCTTTTGCTGTTCTTTTTTACTGTTCCGAGGGAGGTAGGAAAATCAGAACGATCCTCCGAGTTATCTGGAGGTGGAATGCTTGCCGTGCTTCACTTCAATTTCATTTACGACTTGCTGGACATTGGGCACTGCCTTGGCCAGTTTTTCGGCTTCGCGCTTCTGAGCTGCTGTCCTAACGCTCCCAGACAGTGTTACTGAGCCGTTTTTCGCATCCACCGAAATACTCTGATCGTCCAGATTGCGGTGCTTCTTCAGTTCGGCTTTGAAATTGTCTTCGATGGCATCGTCAATATCGGAATTAGCCGATTTGGTCGCACTGGCATTTTCCGGCGGTACCACAGCAATTTGGTCGGCAATCGTGTATCTCGGCGCAGCTTGTTTTGCGACGCTTTCCGCCTGACTCTTCTGGTCATCTGCCGGAACCGTTCCGGTCAGCGTGATGACACCCTTATCGCGATCTTGCGACACGTGGATGCTACCGAGACTGTTTTGGGTTAACGAGTTGTTGACCGCATCTTTTGAGTCCGGATACTTGGGATTGCTACTGCAGCCCGCCACCATCAACCCTGCGGCCAGACTCGCAACCACACAAGCCTTCTTCATTCCTTTATGACCGATCGTTACGCTCTTCATGTAGATCTCCTTTGTGACTGATATCCCTATGACATGTGATTAGTTGAGGAGAACCGAACGTAAGTTGCCTGAAGCAGAGCATTTACAAGTGATATGACGCATCAGTACGCAGGTGAAGACATTTTCAGCGCAGCAAGTGCCACGATCCAGGCGATCCTGCGTATGCCGTTGAACGCGCTTTTTTGGCAGGAAAGGCGGGAACGGGAACCCTCGATGAAGTTCGTGTTACCCTTCTCCCGACTTGATTCCATGGTGCGTGCAGGATAGATTCCGCGGACTGAACGCGGAAAAGGAGAGCAACGGATTGACGTTTCATTGCGATCGACGCAGATTTTTGCAAGGACTGAGTGCAGCGGGAATGCTGGAATGTACCCAGCTCGGTCCGTTCGCCCAGGCCTTGGCAGGTACGCTGCCGAAACATTCCGGCTACAAGCCAGGGCGCATCCAGAATGAATACAGTCTCTTCCTCCCCGGAGAACGCGCCGCACTTGCTTCACCGCCGACGGTTGCGGGGGTCGCACGTCATGGCGTGGTTCTGGCCACGGAAGGACGGCGTTCGCTGAAAGTTGGAGAATCTGTCGATGGCTGGAAATTGTTGACTATTTCCGACTTCAACGGTGCAGCCACTGCGGTGTTTGAGAAGCACGTGACGCATCGCGGAGCGAATGTTTTTGTAACAAAAGATCGTGGCGTAATAGCGACCATTCCGAAGATGATCGGCAAGCTATCAAGCATCCGTCCCCGGCAAACGAATACATCCGGAGGTGTCCGGTTCCAGCGGTCGCGTCGCTTCGTTCCCGGGCCGGACCTGCCGGGGGAGTACATCCTTCATTCCGAGGAAGACCCATCCTATGAAAATGTTGCGGCACTGGGGGCGGAATACATTGGGTGGACCTTTGCCGGGAACGAGCAGGCCGGCCCCTTGAAATCGGTGTTTCTGGACCCCGTGGGCAAAAGCCGCGAGTGGAACGCAAGCGACGAGCCGGCGTGGGCACCGGACACGGTGGGCAATGTTTTCGACCCTTCGAGGATGCTGCCGAAGAGCAATCCACAGATGTATGAATACCTTTCCGGGTACAGCAAGCGCACATTGCTTGCCGGGTATCTGCCGGTAGCGGATGTGGGGGTGTGGAATCCGCAGTATAAAGCCGGCTATGAATGCATCGTCCTTGTAACTCCGGGCGAAGATGGCAAGGTGATGGGGCGTGTCCGCTACACGGTTGCGGATGACGAGGAGCCTGGGCAGAAAGCGACAAACGAGGAGGGCGCCAAGTATTTCAACGCAACGCCGAGTGAGTTCTATGCAGCACTGGTGGGCATTTGGAACCATTGGCACGATTTTTATGAAACGTCGATGCCGGTCGAAATCCCCGATGAATGGCTATTGAACGCGGCGCGGGCGGGGATTACGTTGTCTCGGGCAAGTTATCGCGGCCTGAGGCCGACGTATCAGATTGGAGAAGGCGCGTACACGAAAATTCCGGAACGCAGTCACGCTCTGTTTCCGGTGGCGCATTATGAATTTGTGTGGGCGCAGCAGATGTGGAACCTGACGCCTGAAGTCGAGCCGTATTTTCAGTACTATCTGGACCACTACATCTTGCCGGACGGAAATTTTCTCTACAACACGCAGGACCAGGTGGAAGCGCCGCTGAATGCAGGCATCTTCCTCGCTAACTCGGCGCGGGCCTATGACTATAGCGGCGATGTCGCAGCGTTTTCAGCACGACTACCGATTCTGGAACGCATGTTGGGTTACGTGCTGGCGCGCTACGAATTCAGCAAGCGGAATTTTCCGCCGGAGAATCCACGTCATGGCTTGATCTGGGGCTCTCCCGAAGCGGACCTGGGAAATCCGCACAACGATTTTCCGCAGTCGCATCCATATTATTTTCAGAACGCAGCCTGGACGTGGAGGGGAGTTGCGGAGCATGCCCGCTGCCTACATCGGTTGGCGCACGAGCACAACCGCACCGACTGCCAGACATTGGGAGACCGCTACGCCACGATTGCCGAGGAGATGCGAGGCCTGATGCAGCACTCTCTGAAGACGACGCTTTCCATGTGCTCCCCGGAGATGAAGCAGGCCGCCATCACCCCCTTCACGCCGGACGACACGCATCATGATCCCCGCAAATTGGAGAGCTACGAGAACCAC
>JBDTBI010000140.1:0-5764 GCA_039924215.1 Acidobacteriaceae bacterium | reverse complement strand
GTATCAACATCCGGCCGTTCCCCATGGGGAACATCGCCCACGTGGTATTGCCAGTCCTGATCTGGAATTGAGCTGAATGTATCCAGACGGTCGATGACCTTTTGTGCCTGCGGCGTGAACTTATACGCATTCGCTGGACCCTCAGAGCGCCTCTGGCCATGCGCGGAAACTGTAAGCAGAGCGAAACCAAAAACCAGGGATAGAGCGGAAAATAAGCGAGAAGCACGCGTCACAATGGCAATCCTCCAGAAAATTTACACCGCGCTACAAACGATACACCAAAACGGATACGGTCTGATCATTTGAATGTCTACAGTATTGAAAGGGTTTTCACGGGTCGAAACGAAGCAATCGGGAACTGGCTCTATTTATGACGCATTCATTCCACGTGAAGTTTCATCGCTACGGGAGATTTCTCAATAAGACAATAGCTGGCGGTCAGCAATACCAGACAAATCCAGAACACATTCGCGCCCAGCAGGTGAGCAATCCGCAGCCACGTTGGCGCCTGCAACAGTACGTCGAAGATTCCCAGCAGGTACTGCACGAGCAGCGTCGAAATCACGGCGATGCCCAGCGCTCGCATCCTCGACGACGCGGTGCGGCGGAAGGCCTGTACCAGCAGCCAGAGGACGCAGGCTCCAGCCATGAAAGCACTAGCTGGATGAATCCAGCGCAGGCGGAGCAGCAATGGGGCTGTTGGCGAGAAATCCTGTTGAATTGCCGCCAGAAAGGAGGACGAAGGATACATGACATCCCCGAGCGCCACCAGCGAACCGGTTACTCCAACAAGCAAGGTCGCCAGTATCCCCAAGACGGGAAAAAACAGCTTCCCACGGCGCAGCGCGGTCGTTGTGCGAAGGCGGGGACTGCGCAGAAACTCGGCAGTCAAAGTCAGCGATGCGACCAGCAGCAGCGTATTCGTCAAGTGACACGAAAAGAGATAGACGCCGGTCGCTTGCGAAGCGCTATGTGCGGCCACGGTGACCAGCAACGCGCCCAGAAATGCCTCGTTCAAAACCAGCAGCAACGCAAAGACGGCGGCCCATCGCGCCAGATTGCCTTTGCGGGTTGCACGCCAGGTCCAGACCAGTAGCACTACGATCACAAGGAGAGCTCCACCACTAATCAGCCGATGGGTGAACTCCACGATGGTATGGAATTGCGGCGCCTGCGGAATTGCGGCTCCCTGGCAGAGCGGCCATTGATTGCCGCAACCGGCTCCCGAGCCTGTGGCGGTGACCACTCCTCCAAAGAGAATGTCAAAGACGTTGTAGGCCAGTACAAACCAGGCGAAACGCCGCAGGCCGGTGCTTGGACGCGGCCCATCCGCCCCATCCGTCTTATCCGCTGCACATCGGATCGCTGCGCTTGCTTCCGCGGAAGAGGTATCGGGGGAGAGAGTCATCCTTGCCATGGGGTTTTCAAAAGCTCCTGGAATAGTAGTGCCATGCTGCAATCTTCCATTGTAGGCCGCGCGCTGGTCTCCGGTAACGCCGGTTTCATGGGCTCAGCGTACGATCCGTCAGCAGTTCCTTATCGGAAACCTCTTGCACAAGGATCGCGCGATTTCCCAGTAATTCCGTCACACCCTTGCGATAAATGCGGGGAACAAACAGAAACTTTCGCGGCCCATGCCCCCAGATTGCAAGCAACTGCGCATCGTCGAGGAAAATGTGCGGGGCATCCGGATAATACGATCCCCACAACATGGAGCTGGTGCGGCCATTCACCAGGTATCCGCGTCGCTGGGTATAGAAAAGAATCGACGACCCGTAGGACTGATCGCCGTAGAGCAGCAGCATGTCATTCGGCCCGGCGATTTGATTGATCGTGTTGGCCATGGCGCGGGAAGAAAGCATGGGCTGGAAGCGGACGAACGCAAGATGCGCCGCGATCAAGAACATGGCCGCCGTCATCGCCGTGCTGAAAGTGGCGCTCAGGTGCTGTTTCCGCACGCGCAAGCGCCATGCCAGGGTTGGTCCTACCAGAAGCGTCACTGCGGCAAGCGCGGCAGGCAGGCGTAGCGCGGCGAAGGAGGGCCCAGTCAAATCTAAAAAGTGCGACATCGAGAGCGTATAGCCGCCGATATCGCGATGGGCCATCAAAGCACCGATGTCGGAAATGTAGGGTAGGTGCCGGGATACCCAAAGCTCGTAAGTGAGGGCGGCCGCAACTCCCACACCGACCAGAGCAAATAACGCGTGGGAAATTTCAAGCCAGCGCATGTCCGCTGCCTGTTCCTGGGCTGGATCGGTAACGGCCTGTATCTCCAGATTGGCCAGTCCCATCGCCGTCAGGAGAAGCAGAGGGAAGTATGCCGGATAGGTGTAATACTCCTGGTTTGTGGAGAGCGAGAAGAACAGCAGAATAAAGCCCGCATACAGCGCCATCAGCAGCGTGGTCTTTCCAGAGAAGCTCAGATGCAAGCGGCGCTTCCAGACGATGCGATACCCACCGGAACGGTTTTTTCGCCATGCGGCATAGAGCGTGGCGGGCCAATAGAGGCTCCATGGAAAAAGCCAGACGAGGTGCAGGCTCCAGAACAGGTATCCCGGCAGCTTGTTGTAGTCGCGCGGATACCGTTTGCCGAGGAAGCGCAGGAGATGTTCATTGATGAAATAGAAGTAGAAAAATCCGTGCACATTGTCCTGCGAAGGAATGTTCCCGACCGGATGTCCCTGATCTGGATTGTGCAGCCCGGCAAGAATGTGCCATGGTGCGCCGACCAGCAGGAACAACAGGATTCCTGTCAGCAGGCGAAATTCTCGCCAGCGGCGCCATTCGCCGGTAATCCACAGATAGGGAATCACCGCGCCCAGAAAAAAAACAGGCGCGATCAATCCCTTGGCCAGCATCGCGAGCGCCAGCATGACATACGTGCAATAGATTCGCGCGGGCTGATGGTCTTCGACGCCCGTAAGGAACAAGTAGAGCGCGAGGGCAATCAGCAGCGTCAGAATGGATTCAGGAATAAAAAAGCGGGTGAACAGAAAAACGCCGATCGACGTTAAAAAAGCCAGAGCTGCATAAAACGCGGCTCGCTCCGTATACGCGCGCCTTCCCCAGAGCAGCGCCAGGATGGCGCAGCCCAGCACCGCCAGCGCTTCCGGTAAATGCGTTGCAAAGGCATTGAAGCCGAATATCCTATAATCAATCGCGACCATCCAGTACGGAAGCGGTGGTTTCTCCAGATAGCGGATGCCATTCACCATCAAGGTGACGAAATGACCGGTGAGTGCCATGTGCTGCGCTGCCTGTGCATGGATCGAGTCGGCGTCATCGAGCAACGACGGCGTGAACAGGGCTGCAAAGTAAACTGTCAGGAAGACGATGAGAATCAATAACCATTCGGCGCGGCGCGAAAGCGGAAAGCGAACTGCCAGGTTCGATGCATCGATCTCCGCAAGGGGAGACTGACTGGAAGAATTCAAAGGTCGCATGTGTGTCGTAAGAAGCACCCTTAGGATAGCAGTCCACACTCCACCACTTTGTCTCTGATTCGCAGGATTCCTCAAACGGTGAAACCAGTTCGGGCACAGGAAATGATGACGTACGCGGCCGTTGACATCGGATCGAACTCGGTCCGGATCAAGATTGCAGCCGTGCACAATCATCGCCTGAAAACGCTGCACGAGGATCGTGAGACCACACGCCTGGGCGAGAGCGTCTTTGGAAGCGGCGTCGTTTCGCCGGAAGCCATGGCGACCACCATTCGCGCGCTGCGGCGGTTTCATCGCGCCGTGCAAATGTATGCCGTGGATCAACTGCGAGTGGTAGCGACCAGCGCCGTACGCGACGCACGGAATCAGCAGGCGTTTCTGGCATGGGTGCATTCCGCAACCGGCTGGAAGGTCGACATCATTTCCGGTCTGGAAGAAGGCAGGCTGATTCATCTGGGTGTGATTTCAAACGAGCCCGCCGCGCGCGGGCGCTGCCTGCTGATCGATTTAGGCGGCGGCAGTTGCGAAATTACCTTTTCTGAACACAGCACAATTCGCGAGATGGTCAGTCTTCCGCTCGGCGCGGTTCGGCTGACCCGCGAATTTCTTCGCAACGATCCTCCCACGCAAGAAGAAGTGGCGAGGATGCGGGGCTTGATACGGCGAGAACTCCGCCGCACCGAGCAGCAGATCGGCGACGAACGCATTACCCGCGTGTTTGCTACCTCGGGAACCGCAGCCGCACTGGCGGCGGCCGCGCATGCCACAGCGAAGGGCCGGTCCAAGACAAGCTCCAAGTCACTCCAGAAACCGGGCGTACACGCATGGGAGCGCACGCCGACGGAGATGGTGCGCAAACTCGCAGACAAGTTGAAGCGGTTGTCCGTGTCCGAGCGCACCTCCGTTCCATGTATCGGGCCCAAACGATCAGAAATTATCGTGGCTGGTGCGTATGTCTATGCGGATTTGCTGGAACGCCTCGGCCTGCCGGGCTTTCGCTATTCTCCCATGGGCTTGCGAGACGGCATCCTGGCGTTGATGCTGGCCGAGGGCGACACCCGCACGTCCGCTCATCAACACTTTGAGCAGGAACGATGGGACAGTGTGCTGCAGCTTTGCCGCCATTACGGCGTCGATCCCAAACGGCAGGAGCCGGTGGTTCGGGATGCCACCCAGTTGTTTGATGAGCTGAAGAAGGTGCATCAATTGCCGGCGGAGTATAGGGTGTGGCTGCAATCGGCGGCGATGATGCAATCCGTTGGAAAATTCATGAATTACCAGGGGCATCATCGCCATACGCAATACATTATTGCCAACTCCGAGTTGTACGGGTTTCCACCCGAGCAGCGGCTGATTACTTCCGCCATCGCGCGTTATCTTGGAAAATCCCGGCCAGTACCCACAGATCGTCTATTGCGGTTGATTCCGGTGGAGCAGCATGGATATGTACGCCGTGCAGCCATGCTGCTGCGCATGGCGAGTGCGTTACACCAGAATGAGTTGAATGCCGTACCGCGATTTCGCACCCGTGTCACGCCGAAGAGGGTGACCATCACGCTGATTCCGGCGCACAAGCGGGTGGATTTGGAGGTGTGGGCCCTGCGGAAAGAGGCGGATTATTTCCGAGAGATTTTTGCCCGCGACCTTTTTGTCGTCTTGGATTGAGTAGCGCGCAGAACGCGGGGATCAAGCAGCCATTGCAGTTTCGCTGAGCTCCGCTCATATGTAAGCGCGGCAATCGCTCCCTTGCGGAGGCGCGCAATCGGCTTCGCGCCATCTGGACAAATTAAGCGATTCAAAAACTCCGGCAAATTCGGATTGTGCCCTACCAGGAGGACCTCATCATATCCAGAAACACTATCGAGCAACAGCCGGAAATCACTCCACGTCCCATCCGGGGCCAGCGCCTGGGATAGCTGAATCTTCTTTTCAAAGCCGGTTTCCGTTCCCACCAGGGTGGCCGTCTGCAGGGCACGCTTCAAGGGGCTGGAAAGCACGCAGTCGAATTGGAATTTTAGGGAATTCAACGCCCGGCCAAGCAGGATGCAGTGCCGTTTGCCTTCTTTATCCAGTGGCCGCTTCCGATCCAGTATCGGATTTACTTTTCTTTGGCCAGCGCTGCCATGGCGCAATACATACAAATTCATAAGCCGTCCAGAATCTTTCCATTGCCAGTGTATCCGCAAGTCAATGGGAGAGTCACTTTAGGAGGCTTGGGTTCCGTCACCTCATCGGCAGGCCCCCAAGCCATCAGGCTTCGCGCGTCCAGATTTCAGATACCAGCAGGCCCTGGAGAAAGCTGTGCTGCTCCCCCCTATAAA